>CAOKVW010000005.1 GCA_948472955.1 uncultured Clostridium sp.
GCTTATATTTTTCTAAATATTTACTATATAAAATTCCATATTTACTTAACATTTTGCTTTTCCCCCTATACATTCAATAATCAAATTAATTCCATCCATAAATCCAACTTTATAAAACTTTTCATTTTCATATCCACCAATATTAATTAATTTATCACAATGCTTATCTATTTTTTCTAATATTCTTTCCATATCATCTTCTTTTGCTATTTTAGATATTTCATTTGCTATTTGTTGATAGGTATCTTCTCCTTTTTTTATTTTTGCTATTTTCTTTCTATCAACATCATTTAGTACATATAAATCTTCTGCTCTAGTATTATACCAAGAATCAATAACAGATTCTTCCTGAAATGATTTTACTTCTTCCTTATTTAACTTTTTTCATCTCTCCTTACACTTTGTTTTAAATTGTTATATTTAATAACTATATTTATTCTAACGTGCTCATTTTATAAAATCAGCCCATTTTCAAAATTCTTTTACTTTTTTGCGTAGTGCAAGAATAGATGTATTACAAAAGAGCATACATTTTTATACTATATTTTTCTTATATAACTTTACTCTTTGTAAGATCATATCAATTGTTGACAACCTGTCCACCTTTTACTTTATAATTAACTATTCTACCGTATTTTCTCACTCTCTGTAAAGATATATTTATTTGGGACAACTTGTCCCACTTTTTCTTTAATGATATTCTTCAATTCAAATTTTAGTGTGTGTGTTATTATTTATTATTTTTTTATTATTATTACTTATTATTATTTGTGTTAAATTTTTTAACATACTGTAGCTAATATTTTCGACATCTAGTTGTTCAAATTTTCAATCTCTTGTCGTCGATATTTTCGACTACTGAATTTTTCAGTACTTTCAGCAACTTTTCTTCATTTATTTTATAATACATCTTTGGTGGAATATCTAAATATTTTACTTCTATAATGCCTGAACTTTCTAATACATTAGTAGATTTTCTTTGTTTATATGGTGTTAATTTTGTACTCTTTTCTATACTTTCTTTTGTTGCAAAAAAGAATCCACTTTTTAATTGCTTTCTTTTCCTAAAATAATTATATCTACCATATAGTTCCCCTAGCATAACTGCTGTATTTATTCCGAATAACTCTATTATATTTCTATTTGCTATTATAAAATTAGTTTGTATTATATTTTTATTCTCCATAGCTTGTCTGCTCCTTTATATTTTTTAAGAGCGACAAAATCGCTCTCTTCTTCAATTTGATAGTTTATATAAACCTTGATTTTTTTATAGTTTTAGTGTGTGTTGTTAAAATTACCCACACACCTCCTTGGTGTCCCCCCTCACCAGTTGGATTATATAAAGTAACCAACACCACCACTTGTGGATTATCGATTGGTGCCACTCCACAAAAAGAAGTAACATATTTATTCGTATTAACGCCATCCTCTGATGTTCCTGTCTTTCCTCCAATTCGATAGCCTGCTACTTTTGCATTTTTTCCGTGTACCCTCTGCCACAACTGATTCCATCATACTTAAAACTTTTTCTGAAGTCTCTTTAGAAATAACCACTCCATTTGTCTTTACTGGTACATTTTGAATTTCTCCTGTTTGGCTATCAATTACTTGTTTTACCACTCTAGGCTGAATACTATTTCCCCCATTAGCAATAGCAGATACAGCTGTCACCAATTGAATAGGAGTAATTTCAAATCTTTGCCCAAAGCTAATCGTTGCTAACTCGACTGGACCAGCTTTTTCTTCTGCTAAAAAGATACTATTTGCTTCACCTGGTATATCAATTCCTGTTCTCTCCAACAATCTAAATTTATTTAGATAACTATAATAAGTCTTAACACCTAATTTTTGTCCCAATCCTATAAAAACAGGATTACAAGAATTCATCAAACCCAATCGTAGACTTTCCGAACCATGTGGTCTATAATGTCTCCAACACTTAATTCGAACACCTGCGACTTCAATTCCTCCTGTACAACAAAACTGTCCTTGTTGGTCAATATCAGTTACTAGACCCTCTTCAATAGAGGCTGAAGCTGTTATTACCTTAAAAACAGAACCTGGCTCATAAGTATCCGCAATTGCTTTATTTCTCCATACTGCTTGTAGATTTTTTGTCTTTTCTGCTTGTTCCATGTTTTCCCAATCTTGTTTTAATTCGTCTGTATAGGCTTCATACGGTTGGTTTAAATTATAATTTGGATAGGTTGCCATAGCCAAAATATCACCATTTTGTGGATTCATTACAACAACATTTCCACCATCGGTACAAATATTATCAATACAAGCCTCTTCCAAATATTTCTCAACAATAGATTGTATACTTAAGTCAATCGTAAGAACCAAATCATTACCATCTATGGCTGACACATATTTTTCGCCTTCTTCTCCTATTTCTCTACCCTTAGCATCTGTATGACGTTGTATTGCACCTTGTGTTCCTTTTAATTCTGTATCATATTTTGCCTCAATGCCATCTAATCCTTGATTGTCGCTTCCACAAAATCCTATAATTTGAGATGCAATCGTACTATAAGGATAATATCTTTTGGTATCCTCATCCATATTAATTCCTGTTGTGATATTATTTTGCTTCATCCAAATCCTTAGCTTATCCGTCTTTTCCTTTTCTACTTTTTTAGCTATGGTTTCAATAGAACTTCTTTTGGTTACCTTCTTTAAAGTTTTTTCATAATCTAACTCAAATATATCAGATAAAACTTGAGCTACTTTTTCCTTATTCTCTTTTGCTATATTCCCCGGATTTACGGTTACCGTTTCTACGGTACTACTAACTGCTAACACATTTTTTCTTGTTGCATCATAAATAGCACCTCTTTTGGGATTAATATTTCTATCTAAGGTTTGTTGCTGATATGCCATACTAGAAAGTTCTCCCCCTTGTATCAATTGTATATATCCGATTCTTCCTATTAAACAAACTATAATTAAAAAAGTAATAAATAGTGTATTTCTCATTTTCTTTTTGCTTGAAAGCTTAATTGTTCTCATATAAAAAATCCTCCTAATTCATTCTATTAGGAAGATTTCTCTTTATTACTATTCTATTTTAACAACAATTTATCGATTAAATATTTTATCTACAACTTGTTCAAACCAATTTTTTTCCTTTTTCACAATTATCTCTTCAGAAGCAGATTCCACATAATCTCTTTTTGGTAGGCTTATATACACAGTTTGTTTATTGGTTAATTTTTGCATCCCTAATTTTTCTTTTGCCAATTTTTCTATGGTATTCAAATTTAAGCTATTCTCTATGCTGACTTTTAATTGTTGATTTTCTTTTTGAAGAGAAGATAATTCTCTTTTTAAGGTTTGCATTTGATTAAATTTTTCGTTAATTTGTGAGTTTCTATAACTTATGGTTAATAATAGTATAAATATACCAATCACAATTAAAGTTAATTTGGTTTGTCTTTTTTGTTGTTCTTTTGATACTTTTACATCTTGTCTTGGCAAATCTTCTACTACTTTTAACCTTTTTTTCTGTGTTTGTCTTCTTTTCTTCACATCTGGCTCTAATTTTCGTGGACTGGTTTCATATTCATATCTATTTCTTGCCATAAGTTACTCACCTCCTTAACATTTTATATTTTCGCATTTTTCGAAGATTCTTAGTTTAGCACTTTTGCTTCTTGTATTATCTTCTAGCTCCTCCTTTGTAGACACAATTGGCTTTTTCGTTATGATTTTTCCAAAAGATTTCGCACCACATACACAATATGGCAAATCACTTGGACAAGTACATTTCCCTTTTGCTTCTATAAAAGCTTTTTTTACTGCTCTATCTTCTAAGGAATGGAAAGTTATCACACATAATCTTCCTTCTTCCTTTAAACATTCTATACAATCCTTTATCGTTTGGTATAATGGTTTTATTTCGTTATTTACTTCAATTCTAATTGCTTGAAAAGTTCTTTTGGCTGGATGTCCATCTTTTTGTTTTGACTTTGGTATGGAATTTTCAATAATCTGTGTTAATTCTTTGGTTGTTCGAATTGGATTTTCTTGTCTTCTTAGACAAATATTTTTAGCAATTTGTCTCGAAAATCTTTCTTCTCCATATTCATAAATGATATTAGCTAATTCTTCTTCTGAATAATGATTAATTACTTTTTCAGCTGTCAATTCTTGTGTTTGGTCCATTCTCATGTCTAAAACATTTTCCCCTAAGTAACTAAACCCTCTATTTCTTTCATCTAATTGGTAAGAAGAAACTCCTAAATCTAACAGAATTCCATCTACTTTTTCAATCTTTAATTGCTTTAATATATTTTTTATATTATCATGGTTATCGTGAACGTATTGGACATTAGAAAATGCTTTTAAATTAGTTTTTGCGGCTTGTAATGCTTCCTCGTCTCTGTCAATTCCTATTAAAATCCCTTGACTTGACAACTGTTGTAATATTTCTTTACTATGTCCTGCGCCTCCTAATGTTCCATCTATATAAATTCCTTCTGGTTTGATTCTTAAACCTTCGATACATTCTGTTAGCATAACTGGCTTATGTTTAAATTCCATTTAGCACCTCTCTAACATTCCTTCCTAACAAATACTGCTATTTATTAAAACAGCTGGTAATTTCAAGAAACTACCAGCTGACTTTTCTTATGTTTTTATCTTTTGGTTTTTCAATTCTCTTAAGTTAAACCTTCTTTTGTATACTAATATTTTCTAATGTATCTTAAAACTCTTTTGAGACTTTAAATATTTATCTTTTGTACCTTTGTCTTTGGTAAATTTTCTTTTGTACATTTATCTTTTGTAACTTAAAATTTTATCTTTTGTATCTTTGTCATTGGTATCTATATAAACTTTTGCAAGTTATATACCTAACATTGTCATATTTTCAGCAATTTCATCTGCTGAAATAGCCTCATCACAATTTTGCCATGTTTCTTTATCCCAAATCTCAAGTCTTGTTCCTACTCCTATAATAATAGCTTCTTTATTTAGATTAGCAGCTGACCTTAAATTATTTGGAATTAAAAATCTTCCTTGTTTATCTATTTCACATTCTGTTGCACCTGATAAGAAGAATCTTACAAAATTTCTGGCATTTTTATCTGAAAGTGGTAATGTTTTTAATTTTGTTTCAAAATTTAACCATTCATTTTGTGAAAACGCAAATAAACATCCATCTAACCCTTTTGTTACAATGAACCTTTCTCCCATGTCTGCTCTTAACTTTGCTGGCATAATTAATCTACCTTTTGCATCAATAGAATGCTCGTATTCACCAATTAACAATTAAATTTCGCCTCCTCCACTTCGTAACCACTTTATACCACTTTTCTCCACTTTAACTAAATTTTAATATAATTTTTATTTTTTTGCAAGCCTTTTTTGAAAATTTTTTATTTTTTCTATCATAAATCGTTACTGTTCAGCCTTATTAATATTCCTTTTTATAGTGAAAGTTTAATATATTATTTTTGAAATACCGCGTAAGCGATCAAATGAGCAAAGCGAGTGCGAATTGGAACAACCTACATCATTTAAATTATATAAAATTATTGACTAAAATAATTTTATATAATTTAAATATTAGAGGGTTGTGACACCAAGGTATGAAAAAATAATATATTAAACTTTCACATAAAAAATAAATCATAAGGCTGAACAGTAACCATAAATCTATTATATTTTATAAAATGATTCGTGTTATTTGTCCTTCTTTTTCTTATTGATAGTTCGTTCTTTTTTCACCTTGTAATTGTTATACTTTTTTTATAAAGTATAAGGAGGAAACCCTCATGAATAATGAAGAAAAAGTTCTAAGAAAAAATATCGGAAAGAAAATTAAACTAGCTAGAGCAAAAGCAGAATATACACAAGAACAATTAGCTGAAAAATTGTCTTTATCACCTAGATATATCAGCCAATTAGAAAGAGGTATTGCTTTTGGCAGTGCCACTACCATTATTAATGTTTGTAAAGTGCTTAATATCAATTCTGATTTTTTATTTCATGATTTAATTAATAATACATCCCCTATTCTAGACAATATTACAGATAATAAATTCTTGGAAAACTATTTAAAATTAAATGACTATAACAAAAATATTATATCTATGCTGACAAATGATTTAATTAAAATGCAACAAAATCCTGAAAATAAGAAAAATGCCTAGAGTTTAACTTTAGGCATTAATTTATAGTGGTGCTTGTCGCACCTGTACCTACTACATTTTCTTGTAAAGATCTCCATGTATTACATCCTACAATTCCATCTGCTGAAAGTCCTCTTGAACGTTGATAAGAAATAACAGCATTATAAGTGGCAGAACCAAAAATTCCATCTAGGCCACCTGTTCTGAATCCTAATGTGTTTAAATCATCTTGTGCTATTAAGACATAATTACTTAAACTCCCTCTCCTTAAAGTCGGAAATCCCCCTGTTGAGCAAGCTGGTTTTCCGAAAGCGTTTATCCCAGTGCACCCAAGTTGGCGTTAGTGAAATGGGTTCCCCTTTTGTTCAGGTTTTCCAAATTTTTTGTTTTATTTTTTAAAGAGGTTTTTTCCTCTTTTAATACCTTGTTTTGAGAACTTTCAATAAAATCTTTAAGACTCATTTTTAATCTAATCTCAATATCATCATCATTTACAACAATTAAATCAATGATTGATGATAACATCATTTTCTTTTTTTCTTGTGATGAATTTTTAAATTCTTCTTTCCAATTAGGTATCATTTGTTTTAATTGTTTCATTTGTTCAAATTCAATTTCTTTTCTTCTTTTGGTTTTTTCTAATTCGATTTTTTCATTGATAAGCTCTTGTCTTTTTAATTTATTTTCTTCTATTAAGTCTGTTAACATTTCTCTTGTAAATGAACTTTGTCCTTGAATAATTCTTATAATTTCATCTTTCAATAATTCGTTTTTATTTGAACACTCACTAATTTGTTTTTCTATATCTTTAATTTTTTGCCCTTCATTACTATTGGTTCTCCTATTTATTTTCTCTATTTCCTGGCTTAAATCTTTTGTTTCTAGTCTATCCAAAAATGAATCTATTTCTTTTAATACTGGTTCTTCAATACAATTACTTTTATGCGATTTTTTATTGTGTTTACATTCCTGCCTTCCCTCTGTTTTCAAACTACATGCATAATATTTATAATAAGTATATCCATAGGTTCCATCTTCTAATTTTATTTTTCTCTTGTTTTGTCTAGTAGTCATTTTTCTACCACAACTTCCACATATAATAAATCCTGTAAATAGTAGTCCTCCTGTTTGATATATACATTTTTTATTTTCTTCTGCTAGTTTATTATTTGTTTCTTTTCTACTATTTTTTAATTTTTGTACCTTTTCAAATTGTTCCTTTGATATTACTGCTAGTTCAGGGATAACCTCTTTCGAATAAATCCATTCTTTTTTATCTTGAACTTTTCTTTTTCCTCCACCTACTGGCACACTTGTTTTACCATATACTAAATGACCTGTATACATTGGATTCGATAAAATTCTATTGACTGTATTTGCAGACCAACTATTTCCTTTATGCGTTTTGTAATTTTTTTCATTTAAGTAATTTGCTATTTTTACTCCTCCATATCCTTCTTCAGAAGATAAATCAAAAATAGTATGCAATATTTCAATTTCTTTTGGTATTCGTTTATATGATTTTCTTTCCACTCCTCTTTTCGTAAATGTTCCGTTTTTTACTAGTTCAAATCCATATAATGGTACTGAATATATATTAACCCCTTCTTCAATCATTTGCTTTTGTTTCGTTCTTACCCTTATTGATGTTTTTTCTGATTCGCCTCCTGATTGCCAATATCTTAAATAATTGATAAGTTTATCAACTCTTGAATCAAATCTTTGTTGCCCTTCTTGTGTAGACCATACTTCGATTCCTTGATTGACAAACCATTCTACAATAAATGGGGTTTCATCATCTCTTCTTCCTAATCTGTCAAACATAAATACTAATAATATATCAAATTCTTTTTTCAGAGCATCAACTTTTATTTCTTGTAAGACATCTCTATCTTCTAATTTTTTATTATAACCTGAAACACCTTTTTCAATATATTCTTTATCAAATTCCCAGTCAGGCATTTTTTCAATAAATTCATTACATACAATTCTTTGCATAGGAATGTCATTTTTATCTAGTTGTTTTTCAGTTGAAACTCTATATAAACATCTAACTTTCTTCATTTTCTTCCTCCTTACAAAAATTGTACATTATTTTTCTATAAAAGGCGAACCCCTCTGTTTTATGATTTTCGTATTATCCTATCTATATATTGTTTCATCAACATATTTTTTAAATTCTCTTTTGTATCCTCCCTTGTTTCATTTGTGAATTTCAGCTTAATACCAACTCCATAATCCATATCATACCTATACAGATATTCATTTTCTTCTTGATCTTCCATAATAATATATTCGTATTTGCCTATATGTACTTTTTTATTATTTGGCATTTAATTCACCTCTTTAAATGCTTATGAATAAAAGTTTTTTTTATTCAATTTTAAATTTCTAGAGCTTTTTTATTTCTCTATTAGAATAGGCGAAATAAGATTGGCAATTTTCCCAAAAATTTAAAAATTTTTTGAATTTTTTTATAACCATCAAAAAAAAGCAGTCAAAAGTGACTACTTTTCAATATCGTTATTAAAATTCTTTTTTATAATCTTCTAGAAAATCTTTTATACATTTATTAAGTAATCTACTAAAAGAAATTCCAGTTTGATTTTTTATTTTAATTAACTCATCATAAAAGTTTTTCCTAAGTACAATTGAACGATAAATTGAATCTGTTCCTTCAGGCTTTTTATAAAAAGCTATACTCTTATTTTTCAATAAAGCATTCTCTATACAAACATTTATTATTCTACTTACTGAAGCATCAAATATGTTTTAAAACTATTTCTATTGTTTTTCTTACTAATGGCTCTTTTTCATAAAATCTATCAAATGCTCCCATAATACACACCTACTTTTTATAATTATACTGTTGTGGAACATAGATTTTAACCGTATTGGAATACAGAAAAAATAAAATGTGAAATGAATTAATGATTATCTATTTCACATTTTATATTATACTATTTATTTTTAACTATTAATATTTTAATAAAGGGTTTGGGAGGTACTCCCATTAATGTATGAAATATAAAACCCTTTGTGGATACAAAGGGGAATCTTGCTGAAAGATTTTATTTTTTATATTACAAACTGTTTTTGAATTCGTTTATTTTTCCCAAAATTGGGAAATTCTTTGAAATGCTTTATATTATGTATTTTCCACATTTTATTAGATAATTTCTTCTATATCTTCTTGTAATAATTCTTCCGTTATCATTTCTATCATTTGATTATATCTTGCCCTAACTAAGAATTCGTTTGTTACTGGTCTAGGATATTTTGAAATTAACTCTTTTTCTATTTGATGTTTTCGATTGATTATTTCTTCTTCTCTCTCTAATAACCTATCCACTATTGTTTTATTTTCTACTAACTCTTGGAATCTAGCTGGATGATTTTCTTCCATATTCCTTTTTATTTTTCGTCCATACTTACCTAGTCTTATCATACTACATATCACCTCCATAATAAAATTTTTAAAGTTAACTCTAAATCAAATATATATTTTTTTATATTATCATTATATAACAATTAATTTTTTAATGCGAACCACAACTTAACAAATCCGAAATTTTATTTTTCAGAAAATAGTTATACTATAATTATAGAAACAAAGTTTCGCTAATTTGCTTGACTTTAATAGATAATCGTTGTATAATTTTGCTAGAAGATGAGCAAAACAGAGTGTGGATTGTCGCTTTCTTAACGAAAGGAGGCGATGCATATGTTATTGGAACAAGTTTATCTAATTTTTATATACATATTATTTATTGAACTTGCAATAGTAACTGTTGTCGCTGTTGCCTTATTGATAGCATTAGTTGTTACAATGAGAAAATTAGACAACGAAAAAAACACATCTCTGCTTGGTCGTTAGAGATGCATTCATTTTTTATATAACTTAAATTTTAGCGACACGCCACATTACTGTGGTCGTTCATCTTCTATAATTATTATACTTAAAAAAAATAAAAAAGTCAACAATTTTAAATATTTTTTATGAATTTGCATTAACGCATTTTGAGATGTTTTATTCTTATACCCTTTTAAAGGGTTTGGATACGAATACTTTGGTGAATCCATTTTGTTTTTACTGTTTCTTATCATCTTTTTATTATTATTTTATTATTGTTATTATTATTATTTGTGTTAAATTTTTAACATACAGTCATTAAGTTTTTTAACACCTTGATGTCAAGTTTCTTAACGACAAGATGTTAAAATTCTTTACGACAAGTTGTTAAGTATCTTTACATCTGCTATAACATTTTATTTTAAAATTTCATATAACTTATCTACATTTAAAGAATACCATTTTTGATGTAGTATTCCTTCATACTTTTCTGATATAATTTTCATTTTCTTTAGTTTTTCAATAGCATTTCTCTGATGATAACTAGAAAGCCCTGTATTTTTTAATATATTCTCTCTAGTAGAATAAAAAAATCCTTCTTCTAATTTTTGTTGTTTCTCCCAATAGGAATATTCACTACATAATTCTCCAATTATAATTGCACACTCTAATCCCAGTTTTTGAATTAGAGCTTTATTTACTATAATATATCCATTATTCGCTAATAAATTTGTCAATTTACTCATCTGCTTTACCTCCCCTTAGACTAAATTAATTACATATCCTCTTAACTAAAATCTATGTGCTTTTAAAATTTTGTAAAGGCTAGGCAAAGCCTATTCATTTCAGCCTTTACAAAATTTTATAAAGCATATTATAATTGTATGAGAGGATAAGTTTCTATTAACTTATGTCTGCTATTTTTTCATATTTTACTTTACACTATCTGCAATTCTAGTATTATTTATTAATCTTACTAACCTTTCTAATATAATTGGCTGTAAGAGTTTCCTCTCTTATCTTATCTTTTTGAAAACCTACACTGTTGGTTCTACATAACTCCATACACCAGAGTTATTAGCAGAATTCCATAATCTTGTTCTTTGGCTTGATGATAATGTCTGCCCTACATCAAAAGCCACTCCTGCATAGTGTTGTGATTGTGTATACACAGTTGAATATTTCAATCACTATTTTATTTTTTGTTAATTAATTCTTTTAACTCCTCTTTTTTTAACCATGGTCTTTTTCTATGAACCATTTTATGGCAATTAGAACATAATAGTACAATATCTTCTGGTTTTGTTTTATCCCCTTCTTTTAACTCAGATACTGGAATAGAATGATGTCCTTCTATATAGTCCTCTCCAATTTTTCCATAAAATTTATAAAAATCAAATCCACAAGCCTCACAATATACTTGTCCATGTTTTTCTTTAAATTTATTTTTAGCTATCTGAATCACTTTTTGATTTCTTTCTCTATAAATATGTGTCTTTAACCTTTGTTTTCCTTCTGGAAAACTAATATCATCCTCTGTAATATCAACAAAATTATCATGTGGTTCAAAATTCCTTAACCCCCATATGCCACGACCTTTTCCACAAACAGAATAGAAAATATCGTCTTTACCATTAAAGACGTCTGAATCACTTGAATGTATTTCTATTGCTGCTCTTACCGCAGCTTTCCAACTTTTTCTATTAGAAATATCTTTATTTCCTCTTTCTTCTATTTTTTCATATATATTTTTATAACTACCATATCCTCCAATTTCCTTCATAGATTCTATTATTTCTACTAACCATGTATTTTCCATATTTTACTCCCTTCCATTATACAAACTTTTCTATATCTATTTTTAATTTAAATTTTGCTGATTTATCATGATAAATATAGATTTTATCAATTAACCTATTTAATATTGCTTTATCTGGCTTGTCATTCTCTATAATTTGATTAAAATAGTCTATTGTTTTTTTTATTTTTTCTTGTTCTATTTCTAAATTTTCATTTTGTAATTGCTTCAGTCTGCTTTTAATTTGATCTATTTCTTTGTACTTATCTTCTTCTAGATCTTGATAAGTATTTTCTATTAATAGTCTTTTTTCTTCTGTAGTAAAAGCTATCTCTTTTATTCTTTGTGCTATCAAAACTTTATATTCCTCTTCTAAATTTTTCAAACTCAATTCCAATTCTTCGAGATTTTCCTTTTTACTTGATTTATACTCTTCTAACTTTAAATTGTTTATTTCATCTATATAATTATCTCTTAATAATAGTAAAAATTTTTTAAAATGAAACAGCAACATATCCTCTTTTACATTATGACACACACATCTTGATTTGCCATATTTTCTATAATTAACACATTCATAGCATTTTTTAGTAGCATATTGCTCTTTTTTGTTACGAGTTCTTGCTACTCCTGTAACGCTACCACCACATTCTCCACATTTTAGAAATCCTCCAAATATATAATCTCTTTTTTTCTTTGTATACATACTAGAATTCTTTACTCTTTTTTTCATCATTTCTTGCACTCTTTGAAATTGTTCTTTTGAAATAATTGCTTCGTGATGATTTTCAAATATATATTGGTTTTCTTTTTCTATTTTTTGGCCTTGCTTATGAATATCTTTTCTTTCTGTTTTATGAGTAACTACAGTCCCTATATAAATTTCATCTCTTAAAATTCTTTTTATCATATAAATGTCCCATAATTTCTTAACTGGCTTTTTATAACTTTTCCCCTTTTTACTTAACTCTCTTTGTATAACTTGCGATGGTGTTAAAAAATTATATTTAGAATTTAACTTTTGGCATATTTTTCTCATCCCCAAACCTTGTTCATATAAATCAAATATAGTTGTTATAGTATCTCTTACACTTTCATCAACAATTAGCTCTCCTTTTTTAGCTGTTTTTAAATATCCAAACTTTGTACCTTGCAATAATATTCCTTTTTCTAATTGCTTGTGCATACCAATTTTAACTTTTTTTGAAACCTCTTTTACATATCTCTCATTAAACCATGTTGAAAGACCTAATAAATCATCATCTCCTTCTAATAAATTAAATTCTCCAAAAGTATCTTTCGTTAGTATTAGATTTACATTTTTCTCTTTTAACTCGTCAATAAATGTAAGCGTTCTGCTCCCTTTACGACCTATTCTTGATAAATCTTTTGCTAAAATAATGTCTACTTTCCCATTATCAATGTCAGTCAACATTTTACTAAATTCTGGTCGTTCATCATTTGAAATATATCCGGGATACATTGTCATCAATGTAATATTTAGATATATCCCAACCTTTAGAATTTGCATATTCTTTTGCAAGTTCCCTCTGACTATCTATACTACTGTATCTACTTTTGTTGTCATCTTTACTTAACCTACAATAACATACAACTTTCAATCTATTTATCCTTTCCGAAGATAAATATTAATTATATATTATCTTCTTTTTTTGATAAATGCAATCTTTTTTCGTAATTTAACATTTCTTTTATCGTTTTTACGGTATCATTTTCTCCATTTATAAAAATTGATATATGTGAATATTGTTTTTTTAGTTGATTAATTTCATCTATAATTTTTGAGTTCTCTTCTTGTTTGCTTATATATATTTGAATTATTGGCTTATTTTCAAAATCAAATTTTTGAATTTTCATACACACCACTGCCTTTTTTCTCTAGTAATGTATATGAATAAAATTGATTATACATTACTAAAAAATAGCAAAGAAATCAGCTTTTACGCTGACTTTTCTTACTCAATTTTTTTAAATTCACTAAGTATATTTATAAATTTTACTTTAGCTTCATTTTTCAATAAAGCATAATTGTTTTATGGTTTCTTCTCCTATAATTTCATTTGCTAATTCTATCAGTTTATGCCATAACAGTATTTGTCCTCTATGATGTGTATCTATTCCATATAAAACTTTTATATCATATTTTGTAGCAATGCTCCAAAATTTTTTACAAGGATAAAAAACATTTTTTAACTTTTCTTTTTGTATTTCCAAAGATTCATTATTTAGTTTTCTATTTTCAAAATAAGTATTCGCAAATATATTATTTATGCTAACTATACCATAAAAAGTTAAAAAAATAAAGCATATAACAAATTTATATATTTATTACTCTTTTCTAATGTCCTTATACTCCTTGTACTCACTTGCCTTCATTCCAGACCAACTTTGATATATTTCATTTGTTAATATAGCATATTCATAATTTTGTTTAATACCATTTTCTTTCCATACATCGGTTAATTTTTTTCTGTCTAAAATTCCTTTTGTATCTAATGTATCTGTTAAATAATTTTTTCCATCATTTGCCATTATTTTTAACTGTACGATATTTTCGTACAGTTGACTTCCTTCTTCTGTCAACTTTCTTTTTAACTCCGACCAATATCTTTTTGGGATTTTACTATCCGTTAATGCACTAATTATTTGAAAAAAATTTATAGTTTCAACTGTATGTATTCAGTCATGACTTTGATTACCATGACCACCTTCATAAGGTCTTTTAAAAGCAAATCCTACTGGAATTGGTGCTCCAAAAATATATCTTTGACTATTCCAGCTTTGCATAGTTCTTTTTGTTGTCCACAAAATATTACTCTTACTAGACCCCCTAAACTCTCTCACTCTTAACGTTCCATTTGTATTATATGGCATAGGTTCTGCCTCTCCTCTATAGTATGTCTCCATCCTATCTGTATCATTATTAAAAACTAATATTTTTGCCACAAGCATTGTCCTCCTCTATTTTTTGCTTTTTATATTATATGAAGATAGTATATTTTTGGTGTAAATTTTCCAATCATCAAAAAAAAAACAGTTACAGAATTCTATTCCTAACTGTTTTCCTATTTCACTTCTCTCGCTTTTACAACAACTCTATGTTTACTATCATCTGTACAAGTAATTAATGTTATTTCTTTTTTTCCATTTGTTAATTGTGTTGTGCAACTAACATCTGTTGGATCCACTTGGTATTTATTATACACTTTATACGAAATCGTTTTACCAGATAAATCTGTTATTTGTACCATATCTCCAGCTTGTAAAGAAGGCACCTTACTAAAAAATCTATTATTTCTATAATTATGACCTACGATGCAAAAGTTACCAACTTCATTTGGATTTGCTCCCCAAAATTTAGTAGGAGAAATTTTTAATAACTCTGCTGTCTCTTGTTCTGTATCTGTTGTTCCATCAATAATTGGATAGGTAACATTTATTTTTGGTATATTAATACTTGCAATTGTTGCATATTGATAGCCACTTTCTGTAACTTGCATTTTCTGATTTAATTGTTTATTGGTTTCAGGCTCCTCTTGTGGAATGTCATCTAGTACAACCACTAAAACATTATTCTTAGCAACAGTAGTATCTTCCTCTGGAATTTCTAAATTAGCTAAAATCTCTTGTGACACTTGTTCACTTTTATTTCTATCATATTCAGCATAAATATAAGCAGAAATTAAAGCAAACACTAAAAAAATAGACAAAAAGAATTCAATTTTATAGATTTTCTTTTTTCTCTTTAATTCAGGTGTAATATACAATTTTTTCGTAATCAAAATCTGATTCATCTAATTCTCCTTATTTTATACTTCCTTTTTATTATAACATAAAAATCATAAATTGAGAATAGTTTATTACATTTTTATATAGAATTCATATGATTCGTAATATTGGCATAATCTTCCAACGTTAGATTTTCTGGTCTTATATTAGTATCCATTCCCAATTCTTCTAAAATTTTGCTTCCTTCCTCCTTATTCTTAAATACCTTTGTATTCACTAATGCATTCAGTAATGTTTTTCTCCTTTGCATAAAAGCACACTTTATGATTTTAAACATAAGCTCTTTATTTTCAATCTTGATAATTGGTTCCTTTCTAATGTTTAACCTAATAATCTTTGACGTCACCTCTGGCTCTGGTATAAACGAATCCTTTGGAACCTCTATCATTCCTTGTGCTTGTGCATAATAATATACACGATAAGTAATAGCCCCTGTTTCTTTATCTCCTGGTAAAGCAATTAATCTATCTGCTACTTCTTTTTGTATCATTACGGTAATGCTTTCTAATGGTAACTCCTCCTCTAACAATTTCATAATAATCGGAGTCGTTATATAATATGGTAAATTGGCTACTATTTTTACCTGTTTTATATTCGTATTTTTCTTTTCCTGTTCTATTAATTTCCTCAAATCTACTTTTAATACATCTTCATTAATTAGTGCAAAATTTTCATAAAGCGAAAATCTATCTTCCAAAATATTTATCATCTTTTTATCCAATTCTATCCCAATCACTCTTCCTGCTTTTTCCAACAAATATTTGGTTAATGTACCAAGCCCAGGACCAATTTCAATTACTAAATCTTCTCTTTCAATTTGACTACTTGCTACAATGGATTCCACAACTTCTTCACGAATTAAAAAATTCTGTCCAAAAGACTTATTTGCCTTTATATGATATTGTTTCATAATAAATTTAGTTTCTTCCAAAATTGTACTCATTTACTTTTACCTCTTTTTATTTTCTTAATTATATTATATCTTACATATTTTTTCAACTTTTATTGATTTTTAACTATTTTTAAGATACAATAATTGAAACAACTCTAATGAAAAAAGGAATGAGGAATATGGCAAACAAAAAAAAGAAAAAAGCAAAAAACGCTAACAATAAAGTAGTAAAATTAAAAACAGGATTAGAATCAAAAAATCTAATTCATGCTAATAAATTAAGAATCTTATTAATTCTTACCATTTTAATCTTTATTTTCTTAGTTGGCAGAATTGGTTTTATACAGTTTGTACAAGGTAACTCTTTAAAAGAAGGAGCCTATCAGCAACAAACCATTAATCAAATTATAAGTCCAAAACGTGGTAATATATATGATTCAACTGGAAAAGCTCTTGCCATTGGAGCACAAGTAGACACTATAACCATTAATCCCACAAAAATTGTAAAAAGTAATGACGTTGACACCAAAGATTATAAAGAAAAAGTTGCCAAAGGATTATCCGAAATTTTTGATTTGAATTATGACGAAATTTTAGAAAAAGTAAGTAGTAAATCACAGGTAGAAACCATTATAAAGAAAGTTGAACAAGAAAAAGTTGAACAACTAAAACAATGGATGGAAGATAATAAAATTACCATTGGTATTAATATTGATGAAGATAGTAAAAGATATTATCCTTATAGTACCGTTGCCTCCCATGTAATTGGCTTTTGTGGAAACGATAATCAAGGCTTAAGTGGTATCGAAGCAAAATGGGAATCTGTATTAACAGGTACTCCTGGTAAAATTGTAAGCTCCAAAGGTAGTGACCAGCAAGAAATTCCAAATGCAGAAGAAACTTATATTTCTGCTGAAAATGGTAGTGATTTAACACTTACCATTGATTTACATATCCAATCCATTGTAGAAAAATATTTAAAACAAGCCGTGGAAGATAATAAATGCTCTAGAGGTGGAAATGTTATTGCAATCAAGCCAAAAACAGGTGATATTATTGCTATGTCTTCTTATCCAGATTATGACCTAAACTCACCTTACACACCAAACTCTACTTTAGCTCAGACTTATGATTCTCTTACACCAGAAGAGAAAAGTGAAGCCTTATATAAAATGTGGGCAAACAAATCTGTTTCTCAAACCTATGAACCTGGCTCCACTTTTAAAGTAATAACTGCGTCAGTAGCACTTGAAGAAAATATTACCACTTCTGATAAGTCTGGTGACTTTTATTGTAAAGGTTATGAAGAATTTGAAGACATTACTGGTTCTTCCATAAAAATCAAATGTTGGCGTAAAGAACCCCATGGTGTTCAAAGTTTAAGACAAGCACTATGTAATTCTTGTAACCCTGCCTTCATGCAATTAGGCAAAAGAATTGGTCCTGAAACATTATATAAATATTATCAAGCTTTTGGTCTATTTGACTTTACCAATTCTGGTTTGTATGGTGAACAAAACAGTATTTTTCAAAATTTAGATAATGTAGGACCTGTCGAACTCGCTACCATGTCATTTGGTCAAAGATTAAATGTCACCCCTCTTCAAATGGCTACTGCTATTTCTTGTGTTGCCAATGATGGTATATTAATGAAACCTCGCATTGTAAAAGAAATAACCAATACCGACACTGGTACTACAACAGAAATGCCTACTACCCAAATTAGACAAGTGATTTCAAAACAAACATCCGAAAAGGTTAAATCTATGATGGAATCTGTTGTAACAAATGGCTCTGGTAGACATGCTGCTGTAGCTGGCTACTCTATTGGAGGAAAAACTGGTACTTCTGAGCCAACAGAAGCAAATGCTGAAGAAGGCTATGTAGCTTCCTATGTAGCTATTTCTCCAATCGAAGATACGCAAATTGTATTATTGCTTACCTTATACAATCCACAAGGAGATAATGGACATCAAGGTGGACAGGTGGCTGGTCCAGTGGTATCTCAAATGTTATCTGAAATTTTGCCTTACTTAGGAGTTCCTTCTGATGAAAGTTCTTCTAGTAGTTCTAATTCTAATCATTATATTACCGTTCCTGATGTTAGAAATAAAACAGTTGCAGAAGCTGAAAAAATATTAAAAGCTGCTGGATTTACTACTAAAGTCTATGTCGAAGGTGATGCTAATACGCTTCTTGTGCAAGAACAAACTCCAAAACCAGGAAATTCACTGGCTAAAAATTCTATGATTGTTCTTTACGGACAAGGAAGTAGTGTTTCTACCTCAGTTAAGGTTCCAGATTTAAAAGGTATGAATGCTTCAGAAGCTTCCAATGCTTTAAAATCTCAAAATTTGAATATTAATATAGAAGGGTCTGGTATTGTTATTACTCAAGATTATTTAAAAGATGAACAGGTACAAGAGGGTACCATTGTAAGAGTTACTTTAAAACAAACTTTGACAGATGCACACTAAAAATTATAAAAAGGGCAACTTAAAAGTTGCTCTTTTTATAATTTTTGTATTTCCTCTTTTGTTAATTTGGTAGCTTGTTGAATATCCGAAATCTTCATTCCTAATTTTAAAAGTTCTTTTGCAATTTCTTTTTGCTTTTCTTGTCTACCTTCTTTTTTGCCTTTTTCTATTCCCTCTTTTCTACCTTCTTCTATGCCTCCTTGTCTTATACTTTTTTCATCTCTTATTGCCTTATCTCTTAAAAAAGCCAATCTTCTTTCTGCTGCATCACCTGTTAAATATTCATATTCTTCCTTAGCCTTCTTGATTTCCTTATTTTCTTTCATGGCTAATTCTATCCCCCTTTCATTTGTTTGACTAATAAATTGCATCCATTGTTCCAGTTTTGTTCTTACTCCTCTTTTCTCTTTTTTGAATTTTGGTATTTGTATAAAATGCATTTCCATCTTTTCTGTTAAAATCTTATTTTGATAATCTCTTTTTAGTCTTGCTATCTCATGATACGGTCCTTCTTCAAACAACTCATAATCTAAGATATTGATTGCAATCGTTCTTTTAACCTTTTGATAATTTTCCCCTGCTTTTAAATCATTATAATAATTTCCTGACCAATAATATAAGCTTCTTTCAATAAAATTATGCAAATTTATCATTTGTATCTCTATATTAACAATGGTATTATTATCTAAAACAGCTAGTATATCCAGTCTTCCTAATTTATTTTCTTCTAGCTGTTTTTCTAAACTGACCTCTGCTTCTACTTCCACTTTCTCAATTGGTATTTCTAAAACTCCAATTAGAAAATCCTTTAATATACTTTCATTACCTTTTTTAGAAAATATCTTTTTAAAAATGTAATCATTTCTATTTTACCAAAAAGGCATGATAAAAGCAACCTTTTAGGTAAAATTTTATTATTCTATTCTGGTTAAATTTGATTTTTTTTTTGAAAAAATAATTTGAATCAATTTTTTTGAATTAATTTTTAGAGCTCTTATAAAATTAAATGGTAGGAACAAAATATCATATTTTTCGTATTTTTTCAATATTTTCAATTGTATTTTTTATACTTTTCATCGCAATTTTTGACATTTTTCTTCTCAATATAAAAAGATTGATTAATAGCTGTGAATTATAATCCTAGTAACAAGCCCAAAAATTTTTTTAAAAAAAGACTTGACAATTGGAATTTGTCTAAAAGTACAAGCTAGGGAAGATAGTATGGATATTATCCAACGACCAGATGCTGCTAATTTAAGAAATGCAGGACAATTTTATATACAAGTTAGAAATAATGAATATTTTGCTTTAGGACAATCGGGATGGTCAGGTGCTCCCTATTTTCCATCTGATACTATTAAAAAGAAACTAGACACTTCTATTGAATTTATTGCTAATATTGGAACTATTATAAAAAAATTAGATAATTCTTCTCAAAAAGTAGTTAGTAGTCAAGGAGACCAATTAACGAATATTGTTAAATATATGTATGATTTAGCAAAACAAGAAAATATAAAACCAAATCAATTATGGTTAGATACGATTCCAGAAACCATTTACCTTCAAGACCTAAGAAAAAAATATCACTGTACCAATAGGCATTGCGAAAAAAAGCCTTACTGTTTTCACTTATGATTTTACAAAAAACCTTATCCATATCATTACTTCAAAAAATGTAGAAGATAGCATAGAATTTACTCTTCATATATTAGAAGGTCTAAAACAATTAAAAGAGATAGAAATAAATATAATTGATGCGGAAAGAGCACTACAAGCTAAAAAAATTGATTTATCCGATACTTATAACCATTTAATCTCGAAAATAGAAAAAAACTCAAAAAATAGTAAATAATCGCTATGTATCATCATAGGAATCGATAAATTTTTGAATGAGATAGAAGAAGATGAATTTGCAGAAATGCTCAAAAAAGCGGATGAAACAGAAAATTATAGTTTCCTTTTTGTAGAAAATGCAACTCGATTAAAAAATCACGAATACGATGAATGGTACAAAGATTATCTTATGGGAGATACTGGCATATGGATAGGAAATGGCATAGATGACCAATATCTATTAAATGTAGATTCAAATGGTAAAGACATTGTTAATAATTGTGGCATTAGCTTTGGTTATGTCGTAAAACAAGGTGAACCAACATTTATCAAACTTTTAGGAATGAAAGAATTAGGTGATGACGATGAATAAAATATTAGTTAAATTATATGTTCCTATCATAGAAGAGCAATATGATGTATGGATTCCTTTGAATAAAAGAATCTATAATGTAATCCATTTACTCATAAAAGCTGTCAATGAATTTAGTGATGGTTATTACCAACCACAAGAAATGCCAAATTTATATGATAAATCAACAGCAAATCCCTTTGACCCAAATTTAACAGTAAAAGAAACCTCTATTAGAAATGGTTCTGAAATAATTTTATTATAACAATATATAAGGCTTAAGAAGATTCGTTTTTCTTAAGCCTATTTTTTATTCCATTGTCTCATTTTCCCAATATTCTTCTAACAACACATCCAACTTTTTAATTTTATCACATTGTTTCAAAACCTCTTGTATAGAGGTTTGCTGTGACCCACATAAATACATCATCCACGCCTCCTGCTTGTCCCCTAACTTTTCCCTATTTGGCACAAACTTTGGTAATTCTAAAACATATAATTCAATCTGATGTTCTGTTTTGGATGGTATTACAATTTTATTAAAATAATTTTCTGACTTTAAATAATTAAAATCTAATAAATTAATGGTAACCGTTTTTGCCATTTTTCTATTATCTTGGTATTCCAATTGATTGGAATGAATCTGTGCATAATATAATAGCATCTTATTTTGTGCAAATTTTCCATCTATAAACTGAATTCCAACATTTAGTTCCTCTTGGTTTTGTAGTTTAACTCTTACATCTGCAATACCAAAATTCTCTGGAGATGGCAAATTATTTGATTTACTTTCTAAATATGGATTTAACTCGATTTCCTGAATTTTTATCTTTAAAAACGTTTCTATAAAATCTTGTAAGATATCTAAATTTTCTTTTGAATTTAAAACTTTTCTTAACACTCTATTGCTTTTTGATACAAATTTTCTATTCATAAATTTTTTTCAGTCGACTTACTATCCTCCCTCCTTATATGATTTCATAAATTATATAATCCATTAAAAGTATAATTTCTATCCTATCAATTGTCAAGGGATTTTTCCTATTTTTTCCTACTTTTCATCGCATTTTTCGACAAATAACAAAGGTGACTATAGCCATCATCTTAATTTTGCAAAAATTGCGAAAGAGAAACTCCTCTTCCGCAATTTTTTCTATTTTGAAGCGATATAATATCCTACTCCTCTTTTTGTAATTAATATTTTTGGTATTGATGTATCTTGTTCAATCTTTTCTCTTATTCTTCTAACAGTAACATCAACTGTTCTAATATCTCCATAATATTCATAGCCCCATACCTTTTCTAATAAAGTTTCTCTCGTAATAACTTGCTCTGGTTGTGAAGCTAAAAATTTTAAAACTTCAAATTCTCTTAAAGTTAAATCGATTACCTCTCCTCTAACCTTAACCTCAAATTTATCCAAGTCTAATTCTAAGTCTCCTACTACTATCTTACTTTCCTTCTTCTTTTCTTCACTTGGTTGCTCTACTACCTTATTGCTAGAAACAGCTTCTACTTTCCTTAAATTTGCTTTTACTCTTGCTACCAATTCTCTAACACTAAAAGGTTTTGTAATATAATCATCTGCTCCTAATTCCAATCCTAAAATCTTATCAATTTCACCATCTTTTGCTGTTAGCATAAGAATTGGCACATTTAGAGAATTTTTAATCCTTTTACATACAGACAATCCATCTAACTTGGGAAGCATAATATCCAATAAAATTAAATCTGGACTTTGCTCTAATGCTATATTCACAGCCGTTACCCCGTCAGATGCCTCAATTGTTTTATATCCTTCTTTTTCTAAATTATATACTAATATATCTCTAATTGGTGGTTCATCATCGACAATTAAAATTGTTTTAATATCTTTCTCGATTTCTTCCTCCACAATCATTCCACCTTTCTCTCTATCGCTATATTTATAATATTTATATCATAATTCAATTGATTATACAAGGTTTTTTAAGAAATTTTTCCTCCCCCTAGAACAACACCTTCTTCATCATAAAAAACAATTGACTGACCTGGTGTAATTGCTCTTTGGTCATCCTTAAATACTACCTTGACTATATCCTTATCAGGGTATACCGTGCAATCCGCTTCTTTGGCTCGATATCTAATCTTAGCTTTACATTGAATTGGTTCTTTTAATGCATCAAAAACCAACCAATTTATTTCCTTTGCATATAGTTCTTTTTTATATAATTCCTTTTGTGTTCCTACCACTACTTCATTCTTTTCTTTATCTAATGCCAATACATATAATGGTTCTTGATACGATATTCCAATCCCTTTTCTTTGTCCTATTGTATAATTGATAAAGCCTTCATGTTGTCCTAAAACTTTTCTATCTTTTTGTACAATATCTCCTTTTGGATATACTTGCCTACCATATTTTTTTAAAAAGCTTTGATAATCATTATCTGGAACAAAACAGATTTCTTGACTCTCTTTCTTTTGTGCTACCAACAAATGATTTTCGTCCGCTATTTTTCTAATTTCTTCCTTGCTTTTACAATCCTGTAATGGAAAAAGAATATGTTGTAACTTTTCCTTTGCAATGGTATATAAAAAGTAAGTTTGGTCTTTTTCCTCTTCTTTCGACTTTTTTAAAACATATTGTTGATAGAAATCTGAAAATTCAATACTAGCATAATGACCAGTTGCTATATAATCACAACCCAATTCCTTTGCCTTTTTATAGAATACCCCAAATTTTAAATATTTATTGCATTCTACACATGGATTTGGTGTTCTTGCTTCTTTATATTCGTGAATAAACTCATCTACTACCTTACTTTTGAATTCATTTTTGCAATTTATCGTATCATGAGGAATGCCTAATTGCTCACAAACTCTTTTCGCATCATATACGGCTTGATTTTTACAGCAGGTACTTTCTTGTTCTTCCTCTCTTGGTTCCCATAATTTCATCGTACAACCAATTACTTCATATCCTTGTTTCTGTAATAAAACTGCTGCTACTGAACTATCTACTCCTCCACTCATACCTAACAAAACTTTTTTCTTCATTTATTTTCCACCTAATAATTTACTCTTTGCTTCTTCTAATGCAATGGCAAGTTGGTCTGGACATGAGGTTCCTCTATAACCACATGGAATTCCTTTTAATCTTTCAATTGCTTCTTCTATCTTCATACCTTGAATTAAATGAGACACCCCAACTGTATTGCCAGCACATCCTCCAGCAATTGTTACTTTTTTAATGATATCTCCTTCTAATTCAATTACCATCTCTTGTGAACATACTTTATCACTTGGTTTAAATCTAAATTCCATTTTTTCTCCTCCTTTTGAGACAAGAGGGACAGGTTTCAATTGTCTCATTCTTTCAATTCAATGTGTACATCCTCTAATTGTTGCTTTGATACAACAGATGGCGCACGCATCAATAAATCTCTTGCTTTTTTATTCTTTGGAAATGCTATAATTTCCCTTATATTTTGTGAGTCAGCTATTAGCATAACCATTCTATCTACACCTGGTGCAGCTCCAGCATGTGGTGGTGTGCCATATTGAAAAGCATTGTATAAGGCTCCAAATCTATTTTGGACATCTTCTTCTGTATATCCTGCTATTTCAAAAGCTTTTATCATCGTTTCTGGATTGTGATTTCTAACAGCCCCTGATGCCATTTCATATCCATTACATACTAAATCATATTGATAAGCTAGTATATCTAATGGATTTTTATTTTCTAAAGCTTCCAATCCTCCTTGTGGCATAGAAAATGGATTATGACTAAAATCTATCGTCCCTTCTTCTGATAATTCATACATTGGGAAATCTACAATCAAACAAAATTTATAAACTCCTTTTTCTATTAAATCCAATCTTTTTCCTAATTCGATTCGAACCAATCCTGCTATTTTTTGAGCCTTTTCTAATTCATCGGCAATAAAGAAAACAGCTGAATTCTTTTCTACCTGATAATCATTTTCCAATTTTTCCTTAATATCTTCTGTAATAAATTTAGCAATTCCTCCTGTTACTTCACCTGATTCCTCCCATTTGGTCCATGCTAGGCCTTTTGCTCCAACCTCATCTGTCATAGCAAATTCTCCCATTTTATCGAAGAACTTTCTACCTTGTTCTGCCCCATTTGGTACAACAATGGCTTTTATGGTTTTTCCTTTAAACGCATTAAAGTCAGAAGCTTCAAATATTTTTGTTACATCTTGAATGATTAATGGATTTCTTAAATCTGGTTTATCAATACCATATTTCTCCATCGCTTCTTTGTATGGAATTCTAATAAATGGTCCTTCATCTACTTTCCAATCTGTAAATTTTTTGAAAGTATATGGCACAATTTCTTCCATCACTTGAAAAACATCTTCTTGTGTCGCAAAACTCATTTCAAAATCTAATTGATAGAATTCTCCTGGTGCTCTATCCGCTCTTGGGTCCTCATCTCGAAAGCAAGGTGCAATTTGATAATATCGATTAAATCCTGCTACCATTAATAATTGCTTAAATTGTTGAGGTGCTTGAGGAAGTGCATAAAATTCGCCTGGATTAATTCTACTTGGCACTAAATAATCTCTTGCTCCTTCTGGTGAAGAATTAGCAAGGATTGGCGTTTGAATTTCTGTAAAACCCAACTCATCCATTTTGTCTCTCAAAGTTTTTAATATTTTAGAACGAAGTAATATATTGTTATGCAAAGTTTCATTCCTTAAATCTAAAAATCGATACTCTAATCTTAAATCTTCCCTTACCTCTTGTTCTGTATTAATCTCAAAAGGAAGTACATTTTTACATTTTCCTAGTACCTCTATTTTATTTGCTATTATTTCAATTTCTCCTGTTGGAATTTTAGTATTTTTACTTGCTCTTTCCACAACTTTTCCGTGAAATGTGGATACAGCTTTCTGTTGTTAATTGTTTGGCTTGTTCTTGTAAATCTTCATCATGAATCACAATTTGCGTAATACCAAATTCATCTCTTAAATCAATAAAAATCATGCCTCCTAGATTTCTAATTTTTTGTATCCAACCGCTAAGCTCTACTGTTTCACCTATATTGTTTTGGTTTAGCTCTCCACATGTTTTTGTTCTATACATATTATTTCCTCCGTTTACTTTTTACTTTTTCTATATTACCACAAATCTGGCTACTTTTCAATCATTTTATTATTTTTCAAGTTTCGACTTTTGGCAAGTGAGGGTGGTAATATATCATTTTTGCAACACTGCGTAAGCGACCAAACGAGCGAAGCAAGTGCGATTGGAGCAACTTACAGACTAGTATATTTTATTCTGGAAGTTGCGACACACAAAGTGTAAAAAAATGATATATTACCACCCTCACTTGCCAAAAGTCGAAACTTGAATTTTATTATTTAAGTTGCAGTTTTTTCATTTTCATGCTATGATAAAAAAAACAGATATAAAGGAGACTCATTATGAGTAGTGAATTCAATTTTTACGATAAAACAAACTTAAAATCATATAATTTAAATGAAAGTATGAGATATCAATTAAACATGTTAGACAGTTTAGATGTATTTACAAGAAAACACTGTGAGAATGTTGCTAACTTAACATGTAGACTTTGTGAATATCTACACTGTAACAAAAATTTTACAGAATATTGTATCATTTGTGCTTATTTACACGATATTGGCAAGCTTTTTATTCCTCCTGAAATTCTTCAGAAACCCGGAAAATTAACAGACGAAGAATATGAAACTATGAAAACCCATACCACACAAGGTTACAATGTATGTATGAAAGATTTAAAATTACGACCTTATGCAGCCGGTGCAATTTATCATCATGAAGCATTAAATGGTACTGGTTACCCACGAGGTCTAACAAAAAAAGAAATTCCTTATGAAGGTCAAATTATTCGTGTAGCTGATGAATACGATGCCATTGTTAGCAAAAGGCAATATAAATCTCACATTGGAATTTCAGATACTTTAAAAATTCTGATTGAAAACTGTCAAGCTGGGAAAAACAATCCTTTAATTGTAAAAAAGCTATTCAAAGTAGTAATCGATGATATTGAATACGAAATCACTTGCACGCAAGAGTATGTAGATGAATTACACGAAGAAATTAAAAGATTCGAACAAATCGAAAAATATAAAGAAAAAATGGAAAAGGCCAAAAAAGAAAAAGATAAAAATTACTACTATGAAGGGATAAAAATGTTATTCAAAAACAACGAGACTTTAGATAATTATTTATCCATTTATAAAGAATATAAAAATGCTTATGAAAGTAGAAAAGCAATCATTGATAATCTTTATCAAGAAATTAAAATTATCAAAAAATTGAAGGTATAATAGTTAAAAGATTGCCAAAAACTGGGCAATCTTTTTCTTTTATTTTTGTGCTTTTCTCTTTTTTCTATTTTCCTCGAATTCCTCCCATGACTTACTAAATTCATGGTTAGCAAACATTTCTTTTAGTCCTGTAATTTGCTTTAATCGAATCACCTCATCTAGCTCCATTCCTAGATGTTTAGAAATGTCTTTTTCCGACCATCCATTTTGTGTCAAGGTTAAAACAATATGAGACATATCAATAATTTGATGTGTTCCCCTTGCTCTGTTATGCCTAATGGTACTTGCCATACGATTTTCCAAATCCTTATCAATGGTAACAATTGGAATTTGTTTTAGATGAAAATACTCTTTTGCACAACGATAACGGTGAAATCCATCTACTACAATATAAATATCTCTTTTTTTGTCATAATAAGTTACAATTGGTTGCGTATATCCATCTTCTTCAATCGAATGTTTTAACAATCTCATTTCTGGTGGTGCTACTTTATTTGGGTTATAGTCATTTGCAACTACTTTATCAATATCTACCATCTTTACATTTAATACTGGAAATTCTATTTCACTCATTTTGTTATACAATCCTTTCTTCCCCTCTCTAATCACTGAAACATTTATTTCTTCTCTTCTGTATAAACCAACACAAAATTTTTATAATCTTGGTTCTTACTAATTTTGAACCCACATTTCTCATAAATTTCCGCGTAAGACTTTGTTACAATACTATAAGTAATATGATTCTCTTCCTTTATTTGATTTAATATTTCTTCTAAATATTTTTCCTTGGTTGTATAAATATTTTTAATTACATTTTTACTAATTGATACAAATGCCACTACTTTATCCTCTTCTAAATAAATGTACCATTCTTTACTATCATCATCATAAATTCTGTCATTTGTTTGTTTCTCCACTAATCTTGAACCAAAAAGTCTTCCCATGTATTCATAAAATTTCTCATCCTTATTTGTCATTTTAATAATCATAATTTTTTTCCCCTCACTTACATCTTTCTTTTATAATCTTTTGTAAGGATTTATCGTCTGTTCTAGTTGACTCATTCAATAAATTATCCCATTTGTGAATTAATTTCATTAACTCTCTATCATCATTTTTGGTTTGTGCAAAAGATAACTTTCTTAAGTAAAAATCATTCTTTTCTACTGCTCTAGCAATTCTTCGCCACGAAATTACCTTTTTTTGATTTTCTAATTTGCTTTCAGCTGTCTCAGGTATATCTTCAAATGCAACTCCATACTTATTTCTATGCCAAATCATAAACTTTTTGATTTTCCTATAATAATGTAACATTAAATCTTCATTGTAAATTTGTATACTCTCTAATAAAAATACCGTATATTCTTGCCATGACATAAATTCAGGCTTACAAGATTTAATATTTCCTAATGCTGTTGTTTTACAATAAATATTTCCAAAATTCACTCCGATTCACTCGATTTAATACTTTTGTCCATGTATCATATTCCAAAGCCTTAAATTGATTTAATCCATTTTTTTGGTCATCTCCATATGGCTGGCAAAGTCTTTGTTCATGAATCCCTAATCCATTTTTATACATTAATTCATAGATATAGTTGAATTTCAAATTTAATTTGCTCACCACTCCCCAAATATCTTCTGTTTTCCAATCATAAATCGGATAACAATTATACACATCAATATGTTTTTCATGTACCTTTAATTTAGTAGTCCAGAAATGTCCTTCAAAAGTAACCTTATTCTTCTGATAAGCAATTGTTCTAAAACGATTGATACTTTCATCTGTTCTAATCCCTATGCCACAAGCTACTTTTCCGTCGTATTTTTTTTGATACCAATTAGCAAATTGAATAACAAACTCTTCAAATTCTTCTCCTTTTTTAAACCATGGGAAAGGGCAATTACGGATGTTGATACTGTCTTTTGGCATTTCTCTTACCCATAAATGTTTACTTTCTTCTTCCCAACAAATCCATTTCGGTTGCAATACTGATACCGCATTCCTTAGTGCCATTGGTAAAGTAATATGATAAAAATCTCTAATTTGTGATAATTTCTTTAATTCCTCAATATGTTCAATTGTATAATAATATTGGGCTTCTAAATCAATAAATAATACATCGAATTTTTTGTTCATTTCTTTTGCTACTTTATTGGCTAATTGTACCATGACCGAACTATCTTTTCCTCCACTTACACAGAAATAGATATTCTCAAAATTCTCAAACATTATTTTTAATCTTTCTAGTGTAGCTTCTAGCACATCTTTTTCTAGGTATTTCTTTCCCATCTTGCTTTCCTCTTTCCTTATTTAGGATTATATCACTTTTAAAATATCCTGTAAAGTTTTGTCGGAAATAAATTTATGACAAGAGAGGCATCCCTTTTTGTCACAGATTATTTTTTCAAAAAAAAGAGACTATTTCTAGTCTCTTTCTATGAATTCATATATTTATAACCTCTATAAATATTTTATTTTTTGTTTACTAAATCTTTTAATGCTTTACCAGCTTTGAATACTGGAGCTTTTGATGCAGGTATTTTGATTTCTTCCTTAGTTTGTGGGTTTCTTCCTTTTCTAGCTGCTCTTTTTCTAACTTCAAAAGATCCAAATCCAACTAATTGAACTTTATCTCCTTTTGTTAGTGATTCTGTTACAACTTCTACAAAAGCATTTACTGATGCTTCAGCTGCTTTTTTTGTGTCTCCTGTTTTTGCAGACATTGCTGCGATTAATTCAGCTTTGTTCATTTAAATTACCTCCTATAAGATTTAAATAGTTTAGTAAGTACATTGCTTGAACAAAAGCAATATGTACTTCTATTTTAATTATTTCGCCAAAAATACTGAAAATCCTTCTTTTTTTTACTTTTTTTTAATAAACTTTCAGTTTTTCCAGTACTTTACAGATTTTTTTACCTCCTGGCATCATTTTTATTTCCTCTTCTGAAAAAACTTTCAAAGCAATAATTGCTAGAGCGTAAATGATTACAGCGATTATAATTGCTATTATTGTTGCCAATTTCTGAGTAATTATTCCTAAAAGCATAGAATAACTAAAATAAGAGCAAATTCCCATAATGATTACTGCCAGTATGGGTTTTAAGACAAATTTTGAAACTGTCAAATCCAATTTTATGGTTTTTGATAAAGAAGTAATAGCAATGACAAAAGCTACCAAATGACAAGCTACTGATGCCCATGCTGCTCCATTTACTCCTATTTCTGGAATTGGTACTAAAATCAAATTTAAAATGAGTTTTACTAATACACCGACATCCTAATGAAATAGCAGGTATCAGTAATTTTCCATACCCCTGTAAAGCACCATTAATAGTTTGGTCTAATATCGTAAAAATAATGGTTAAAGAACTTATTTGCAAAACAATTGCTCCTGAACTAGCATTGGGAAATAGCAAATTTAAAATTGGTCCTGCAAATACACACATTCCCACTGTACATGGCAGTCCTATTAACATAGATGTCAATAGTGAAAACGATGTTTTTTGTGTAATTGTCTTTTTATCTTTTCTCGCTTTAGCTGCTGCTATAGCAGGTACTAAAGCAGTCGCAAATGCAACATTAATGGACAAGGGAAGGCTGGTTAGCATATCTACCTTTCCTCCCAATATACCATATTGAGAAATTGCCATATCCTCTGACATAAATTGTTTTAAACTTCTTACAACCGTAAAGGAATCAATATTTTTATTAAGAGAAGACATGATAGCTGTTAATGCAATTGGAATGGATACCATTAAAATCCTCTTAATAATGGTTATCACTCTCTCATATTTATAATTTACCGTTGTCTTTATTTCTGTTGCAATTTCTCTGCTTCTAGTTCTATAGTATAAATATAAATAACCAAATCCTGCAAAAGTAGCAAGAGTAGTAGCCAATGTCGCTCCTCCTGCCATCCATTCTGTAGATGCTTTCGAAATAATGGCAACAATCTCTACTAATATAATTGTCAGTGTTGTTTTAAATACTTGTTCCAAACTTTGTGATCTTGCTGTGGCTTTAATACTTTGTCTTGCATTAAAATATCCTCTCATAACAGATGAAATAGCCACAAAGAAAATAGCTGGTGATAAAGCAACTAATGTCATTTCCGCTTCTGGTATCTGCAACCATAAATTAGCAATCATATTAGCACCAAGAAACAATAGTAAGCTTCCTACTAATCCAATCATCGCAAATGTCGCAAAAGCAATTTTAAAAATTCTATGTCCTCCTTTATGGTCTCCCACTGCAATTCTTTCTGAAACTAGCTTTGAAATGGCATTCGGAACTCCTATAGAAGATATGGTAAGTAACATCGCATAGATTTGATACCCTGCTGCCACAATACCATTCCCTTTATCGCCAAATCCTTCTCTATTTGTCAAATATAAAGTATAAACTAAACCCAATAACTTGATTAGCACTTGTGAAAAAATTAAGGTGATAACACCTTGCATAAAAGTCTCTTTTTTAGGTACTCTATTTTGCACCTCTTCTTTTGACATTTTTATCTTCGTCCTTTCCATTGTATTTTTATCCCTTTTATTTCATTTTACTTATTCATTATAGATTTAATTACTAAAATATTCAATACTTTCAAAAAAATTTAATAATCTTTGGTATGTTTTGGTGGGTTTTGGTGGGTTTTGGGACAGGCACCATCATACCCCTTTTGGTTACTTTTGGGACAGGTCTGTGTTAATTTTTGCATTAATTCTTTTCTTAAAAAGCTCAACACATGTTCATGAATGTACAAAAAATTGCCAAATCTCTTTGGCAATTTTTATTTATTTCTCATTTAAATATTTTTATCAATATCAGGCAATAATTGTTTTTTTCTTGAAACAACGCCTTCTAAAAAAGCCTTATCGTTTTCTAAATCTTTTCCAAAAGCTGTTTTGATTACGTCTGTTCTATTTCCTAAAGCAATAATCATTGAATTGCTATTTAAAATATCTGTAATCGCTAAAACAAATAAACTTAATCCCTTTTCTTCTATGGTTTTCTGTATGACTGCTTTTAACTCTGCTTCCCTTTTCAAAACATCTTCAATACTAACGGTATTGACTTGTGCAATTTCAAATTTAGTACCTTCTTTTTCAAATTCTTTGGCATCGATATTAATTAATTCTTCTGGTGAAAAATCATCTAAGTCTGTTCCTGCTTTTAGCATTTCTAATCCATATTCATTGACATCGATTCCTGCCATTTTTCCTAATTCCTCTAAAGCTTTTTGGTCAAATCTAGTTGTTGTTGGCGACTTTAATAATAAAGTATCCGATATGATAGCACTTGCCATTAAAATAGCGTCTTTTTTATCTATCTCAAAATTAAATTCTCTAAATTCTTCATATAAAATTGTTGCTGTACATCCATAAGGTTTCGCCGTAAAATATAATGGTTCAGAGGTTTCAAAATTAGCAATCTTATGATGATCTGTAACCATGCGTATTTTAGCTTTTTCAATTCCTTCTACACTTTGGCTAAATTCATTATGATCGACCAAAATTACTTCCTGTCCTTCTTCTACCTTTTCTATTAATTCTGGTGCTTCTATTCCTAAATAATCTAAAATATATTGTGTTTCCTTATTAATATTTCCTAATCTTACTGCTTTTGCTTTCCATCCCACTTTGTTATTTAAACTTTCATGTACAAGGCTGGAACAGATTGAATCTGTATCTGGATTTTTGTGTCCAAAAATTAAAACTTCTTTCTCCATTTCATTACTTCCTTTCGTTTTTTATTTAAAACATTTTCTTAATCTCTTAAACGTTTAATTATGCTATCATTATATTTTGTTTTTTAATTCTTGTCAATTCTCTCTATTATCTTCTCTAATTCTTGTTTAGAAAACTGATATTTTTCATTACAAAAATGGCATACCAACTCTGCTTGTCCTTCTGTTTCTATCATATCTTGTAATTCTTCCTTCCCAATTGTTGCTAATCCATCTGCCATATGTTCTTTAGAGCAATCACACTGATATACTGGTATAATATTTTCTTCTATCATTTCAACATTTTCATCACCTGTAATCTTTTGTGCAATTTCCTGCAAAGACAACTGACTATCTAACATTTTTGATATAGCTCCTGCTTGAAATATCGCTTGCTCTACTTGTGAAATTTCTTCTTCTGTAGCATCTGGCATCGGATTAATTAAATATCCTCCCGCTGATTTTACACCGTTTTTATCCACTAATACTCCTAATGCTACGGCTGAATTTCTTTGTTCTGAATTCACAAAATAATTGGCAAAATCATCTGCAATTTCTCCTGATGTTAGTGGTGAAATGCCTATGTATGGGTCTTTCAATCCAATGTCTTTGATGACATTAATGTATCCCTCATAACCTACTGCTCCACCTACATCTAGTTTTCCAAACTCATTTAATGGCATATCAATTTGTGGATTAGCCACATATCCCTTTACTTTTGGAAAATTGTTTGTGGTTGCTACCATCATTTCAATTGGTCCATTTCCCTTAATTTGTATGGTTAGTTTATCTTTTGTGCTTTTCATTTCTGTTCCCATAATAGCTGTTATGGTAAGCATCCTTCCAAATGCGGCTGTTACCACTGGGCTTAGGTCATGGGTTTTTCTTGCTTTTTCTGCTAGTTTTGTTGTGTTTGCACAGATTACCGATATTTTTTGGTTATGTGCTAAAAATTTTATGATTTGGTCTGACATTTATCTTATTATCCTTTCATATTCTAATTTATTTTTATGATAATATATATTATTAGTTGAAGCTATTAGGATCCATATCTGAACCCGCAAAAAATCTCATATTATTAATAGTACTCATATCTTTTTCTGATATTTCAAAATCAAATAAATCTAAATTTTGTCTCATTCTTTCTTCCTTCTCTGATTTTGGTAATGGTATTACTTCATTTTGTAAACACCATTTCAAACAAATTTGTGCTACTGACTTATTATATTTTCTTGCAATATTTATTAATATTTGATTGTTTAGCATTTTTCCTTTTCCTAGAGGCGCCCATGCTTCTAAAACTATATTATTTTTTTTACAAAATTCTATTGTATCTTTTCGTATTAATCCTGGATGAAATTCTATTTGATTAACAGTAGGTATAATATTAGAATTCTCTAAAATTATTTCTAAGTGTTGTTTTAAGAAATTAGAAACTCCTATATTTTTAGCTTTTCCCTCTTTATATATCTTTTCTAAAGCTTTCCATGTTTCTATGTTCAATTCATTATCATTATTTTTAGGCCAATGTATTAAAAACAAGTCTATATATTCTAAATCTAAATTTTTTAAGGTATTATTAAATGATTTTAGTGTATTTTCATACCCCATTGAATCTTTCCAAACTTTACTAGTAATAAATAATTCTTTTCGATTGATGTTACTCAGCTTTATAGCTTTCCCAATTTCTATTTCATTCTCATAGGCAGATGCTGTATCGATATGTCGGTAACCTACCTCTATTGCTGTTTTTATTACATTAATACATTCATTTCCTGTGATTAATGACGTTCCAAATCCCATACTTGGTATATATTTCCCATTATTCAATTTTATGCTTTGTTCACTATATGACATTTTATTTTCTCCTTATTTCTTCGTATAATTCTATCAATTTGTTCATTAAGGTTTCTTGTGAATAATTTCTTTTCGCATAATTGGCAATTTTCTCTTTTTTAAAAATAATCTTTTTATTTAAAATTAATTTAATTTTTTCAGCTAACATTTCTTCATTATCTACCTCAAAAAGCAATCCTACTTCTTTCGTAATTATCTTATCCATTCCTGATACATTACTTACAACTGCTGGTGTTCCACATGCTAATGCTTCTATAGCAACTAATGGCAATGCTTCTTTTCTCGATGGTAATACTAAAACATCAGAAATATTATATAATAATCTCAAATCTTCATGCCCTTTACTTCCCAAAAAAACAATATTGTGTAATTTTAATCTTTCTTTTAATTTTTCTAAGTCTCTTCTATAATCTCCATCTCCTACAATTAAAGTTAATGTTTTTTGTGTTTCATATTTATTAGTAGCTTTTAATAATATATCCAATCCTTTCAATTTTGAAATTCTTCCAACAAATAATACAATGTTGTCAAATCTTTTATAAATTGAAAATTTTTTTAATATCTCCATTCTATTTAGTTCTTCTCGATAAAAATCTTGTGAATTATATCCATTTTTTATAAATTCAATTTTATTTTCTGCATTAGGAAATTTACTGATTATCTCTTCTATATTATCATCCGATATAGCAATTATTTTTTTACAACCTTCAACAGCTTTGTTTCCATATTCATTAAACATATTTGTCTTTTTATACGTAATAAATTCTGCACCATGTGAAGTGATTATATATGGAATTTTATAGTGCTTTAATAATCCCGATACTATCCAAATATGTTGTGAGTGGATAATATCTGGTTGAAACTCCTCTAACTCTTCTTCAATTGCATTCCTAAAAGCTATTTCATATTGTTCTATTTGTAATCTTGTCATATTTTGAAATAAAAAGTCACTTCTTGGATGTGCATCCATACACGGAAAATTAAAGTCTAATTGTCCTTTTATTATTTCTTCCTTCTTAAAAAATACTGGATGTATTTTTACATTTTCAATATTAATTATTTTAGTAGTATTTTCAGGCATAATAACACAAACTTTATGACCCTTTTTTTCTAAACTTTTCGCAATATTCATAACATAAATTCCGCTTCCTGAACCTATTAGTGGAAAATGGTTTATTAATAATATCTTCATTTCTACCTCTTATACATGATAGTTATAATTTTTACAATATAATAATAATATACCATAATTCTCTATTTTTTACAATGCTTTTTAAGATTCAACTTTTATCTATCGACAAAAATAGAAAGCTTTTCAGCTTTCATACTTTTATATTAATTTATTCATGAATCTCAAACATATCTTTTCCCTCTCCACAAACAGGGCAAACCCAATCATCTGGTAAATCCTCAAAAGATGTACCTGGTTTAATACCAGCCTTTTCATTCCCTGACTTAGGATTATAAATATATTTACACTCAATACACTCATATCTTTGCAATTCTGATTTTTCCGTTTGGAAATTCTTGTATCCCAGTCCCAGTGCAACAACAACCATAAGTAAAAAAGATAAAGCTTTCCATATTCCACTCTCTAAAAATATAATCGCAAACAATCCCAACGTTGCAGCAATTCCATATAAAATCAGTACTGCTTGTTTTTGACTAAATCCCCTTGCAACAATAATATGATGCAAATGTCCTTTATCTGCTTTAAAAATGGCTTTAATTGATTTTCCCTTAATTAATCTTCTGATAATTGCCCAAACCGTATCAAATATTGGTAATCCCAATGCTAATAATGGCAATACAATAACAGCTGCTGTATAAGTTTTTGCCACACCTAATATAGAAATAATAGAAAGGGAAAAACCTAAAAAGTTAGAACCAGTATCTCCAATAAATGTTTTTGCTGGTGCAAAATTAAATGGTAAAAATCCTACCAATGCACCTGCTAATGCCGTAATTAATAAAATGGAAATAAGTGGCGAACCATTTAATACAAATATAATTAATAACGATACCGCTGATATAACTGAAATTCCTGCTGACAGCCCGTCCAATCCATCAATTAAGTTAATCGCATTCGTTACTCCTACAATCCATCCAATTGTCAAAATAATAGAAAATGCCTCTTTTAACTCTTGTGTTAATAAAAAGGCTGGTGTTGTATCATCAATTCTTACACCAAATGCTACTACGATGATTGCTGCTATTACTTGTCCAAGCAATTTTACCATTGGTTTAATTGTTACAATATCATCCATCACACAAAAAATTGATATTACGATAATTCCTAAAAACATTCCGAATTAATTTCATACCATAATGTTCTATTCCAAATAAATCAATTTTATTTTCTAAATTCATAACAATCAATATATAGATTACAGCAATTAAGAAACCTAATATAACTGCTGGTCCTCCAAATTTGGGCATGGCTTTTTTATGCATTCTTCTTTTATCCTTTGGTATATCTACTGCGCCTACTTTTCGTGCTATTTTTATGGTATATGGTGTTGCCATAAAAGTCACAATAAAGGCCAGCAAAAATGCAATAGCTATATCTCCCCACATAGGCTTTGCCTCCTATTTCATGTTTTCGTTTTCTATTTCTTCAATTATTTTTATTCTTTCTTCATGTCTACCACCTTCAAATTCTGTAGCAAGCCATATTCTTATCATACAAATTGCTTCATTGACTGTTACATCATCTGCTCCAATGGATAACACATTACCATTGTTGTGTAATTTTGCAAATTTTGCTGTGTATTCATTATGACAAGGTGTGCATCTAATTCCTTTAAATTTATTGGCTACAATACTCATTCCGATTCCTGAACGACAAATTAGTATACCTTTTTCACATTGTTTTGATTGGACTTGTATCGCTACTTCTTTAGCAATATTAGGGTAATCTACTCTCTCTTCATTCATACATCCCATATCCTTATATGGAATATCTTTCTCTTCTAAATATTTTTTTATTTCTTCTTTTAATTGATAACCTCCATGGTCACTTCCAATTGCTATCATTTATATCACTCCATTCTTTTAACACTATATCATAAATTATTTTTCATTACAATAATTATTTCCAATTTTACTTGCTTTTTACAAAAAAATGTGATAGAATATCATATGTTATAGTGTAATATAGACTAAGAGGAGGTGCTGAAAAGAAATGCCAAATATTAAATCAGCTAAAAAAAGAGTTAAAGTAATTGAGAAAAAAACTTTAAGAAATAATATGATTAAATCAGCCTACAAGACAGCTGTTAAAAAATTCGAAGAAGCTATCGCAAGTGGAAACACAGAAGAAGCTAAAGTATTATTCTCTGAAGCAACGAAAAAAATCGACCAAGCCTGCACAAAAGGTGTAATCGTAAAAAATACAGCTGCTAGAAAAAAATCTAGCTTATCTAAAAAATTAAATGCCGCTATGGCCTAACCTAAAACCTTATTCATTGCAATAAGGTTTTTTGTTTTATTTGGTTGTCCCTTTCTGGGACAGGCACCGAGTGACCATTTGTCCCTTTCTGGGACAGTCCCTAAAGTGGACATTTTTGATAAAAAACGGGACAAGCTATGTAAAAGCTTGTCCTTTTCCTTTTGCCGTATTTAAAATGAATTATTCTTGCTATATACATTAGATTAATTGCTTTTTAATGCTATCTACAACAAAACCACAGACAACAAATTCGATGGCAAAAATCAAACTAAGTTTAAACAAATTAAT
>CAOKVW010000006.1 GCA_948472955.1 uncultured Clostridium sp.
TAGCAAGTAAAAATTCTTGAAAATTTAATGGATATAAATCCATAAAATCAACTTTACCAACTGGAAATGAAGTGCCTTCATGTAAGGCAACTCCTAAAAGTGAACCAGCTGCTATAATATGGTATTGGTTTGCATTTTCACAAAAATATTTAAGTGATGTTAATGCTTTTGGTACTTCTTGAACCTCATCAAAAATAATTAATGTATTTTTTGCATCAATATCAATATTACTTTCTAGTTTTAACCCTTGTATAATTCTATCTATATTAAAATCATCTTCAAATAATCTTGCCATTCTGTCATTTCCATCAAAATTTATATAAGCAACATTTTTATAATTGTTTTTTCCAAATTCTTTCATAATCCATGTTTTTCCAACTTGTCTAGCTCCTTTTATGATTAAAGGTTTTCTATCTGCTGTTTCTTTCCATTCTTCTAATTCTTTTATTTTTTCACGATACATATTCCTTACCTCCTCACGCTATTATATTCATATTATATCACAATTATTACAAAAAATCAAAGGACTTTTGAAACATTTTTACACTTTTTCAAACGAGTTTTTTTGATATTTACGCACTTTTCCAAATGATTTTTTCAACATTTTTTCGTATATAATTGACAAATTCCCGTTTTTTCATTACAATAATTTTCAGAATAAAATTAAGGAGGAACGATTATGTCTGATATCATGTCATACCTATTTGAAACAAAAGCCGTAAAATTTTGTGAAGAAAACAGGCCATTCTTTTTAACATCTGGCACCATTTCACCATACTTTGTAAACACCCATTTCCTTTATGGAAATGAAAAAGAAGCCACTGAATTTTTATCTTATATCGATACTTTATTAGCTGACAGAATCAATTTACCAAAAAAAGTATTTGATAAAGTATTGGTACAATATGAGAATAATGAAATCTTTAAATACACGATTGACACCATGATAAAAGCCATCACAGAAAACGTAAACATCGATGAAATTGATTACATTTCTGGTGGAGAAAGAAGAGATTGGTATTTTTCAAATATGATTGCTTATTTATTAAAAAAACCGCATCTTACTCTATTTAAGGATATGGAAGCATTTGTTAGTCCTTACGATTTTTCTTCTACTGAAAAAATAACAGATATCGAAGGAAAAACGGTACTAAATGCCTCTGACTTAGTGACTGCTGCCTCTAACTATGTTCGTTCTTGGATTCCAGCAGTTAAGAACCTAAATGGAAAATTATTATGGACTTGTTATGTAGTAGATAGAAAACAAGGAGGAACCGAAGTCCTTGAAAAAGAAGGAATTAAAACGATTCCTCTAGCCTTAGTGGATAATACGCTTTTCGAAAAAGCTTTTGAATTGGGAATTATCAAGGAAGGACAATTAGAAATGTTAAAAGGATTTTATCATGACCCATATGAAACGATGAGAAATTTCTTAATCCAACATCCTGAATTTATAGAAAATGCTTTGCATTCTTCTGATGAAAGAACACAGAAAAGAGTTAAAATTTTAACAGAAAATAATTTATATGATTTATAAACAAAAATGTGACAAGAGGGGCATCCCTTTTTGTCACACTTTTGCTTTTTCAATAATTTCATTACATCTAACTACTGTCACATGGTCTGGTATATCACTTAATACGGTCGCGTTTGCTCCAACCTTCACGTAATTTCCTATCTTAATCGGTCCTAAAACCTTGCTACCTGCTCCTATCATAACATGATTTCCAAGGTCTGGATGTCGTTTATTTTTGTCTTTACCCGTTCCGCCTAAGGTACTATTATGATAAATCGTACAATCATTTCCAATCGTTGCTGTTTCACCTATCACAATTCCCATCCCATGGTCAATGAATAATCTTCTTCCTATTTTAGCTCCTGGATGGATTTCGATTCCCGTAAAAAATCTTCCTATTTGCGAAACAAGTCTCGCTAAAAAGAGCAATTTGTGACAATATAAAAAATGCGCTAATCGATGAAATACCAAAATGTGAAACCCCGGATATAGAAGAATAACCTCTAATAAATTTCTACAGGCGGGGTCTTGCTTTTTTATATTTTTGGCATCTTCTTGCAATTCTTTTAAAAATAACATATTTATCACCTTATTATAGGATATGTATGTTATTTCGATTCAGTTATATAGTCAAAGCAACTTATCTAAATTCATGATAAATAGTATGCCTTGCTAACTAGCTTTCTTCCTCTAATACTTCAGTTACGTTTTCAATCGTAGTCATATTTCTTAATAATTCATTCTTTTTAAATCCTCTTTTGTTGTAATGTCCAACAATATGTATCACTTCTCCCTCTTCTTGTAATTCTTCTTTTTTTGCTCTTTTCATTTGCTTGATTTCTACTTGATAAAGACTTAAACATTCTTCGATTTCAGCTAAAACTTCTTTTACATTTTTATGAATCACAATATCTAATTCCAATATATTAAAATGGTCTAATTTGTCTGATATTTTATAAGAATATGATAATATGATGTACACAATCAAGGTGGTTAGAATGCCACCTAAATAAAAGCCTGCTCCAATACTTAACCCAATACAAGTAACAGATAGCAATCCTGCTGCTGTTGTTAATCCTTTTACATTAAAACCGTCTCTTAGAATGGTTCCTGCACCAATAAATCCAATGCCTGATAGTAATTGTGCTGGAATTCTAGATGGGTCAATATCATAAGCTTTTGACATATATTCTCCGCATAGCATGATTAAAACTGAGCTAATTCCCACTAATGCATGTGTTCTAAATCCCGCTGGTTTACTCCAAGAAGAACGTTCTAGCCCAATAATTCCTGCTAATACAAAACCTAAAATTAATTTAATGATGGATTGAAACCAAAATGAATTTAATATTTCCCCTATAACTTGCATATTTTTCTCCTTCCTTTTATAATAATTTTTCTAATTCTTTAATCTTATCACGTAACTCTGCCGCCTTTTCAAATTCCATACTAGCAGCAAATTGCAACATTTGGTCTGTCAACCCCTCAATCACATCTTGAATATTTTCATTTTTCTCCAATTTGTATTCTACACTAATATCTTCCACTGTTGTCATGGCAATATTTTCACGTACTGATTTCTGAATGGTTTTTGGGGTAATGCCATGTTCTTGATTGTACTGTTCTTGTATCCCTCTTCTTCTATTGGTTTCAGAAATTGCCTTTTCCATGCTTTCTGTCAATTCATCGGCATACATGATAACAGTTCCATCTGTATTTCTAGCAGCACGACCAATCGTCTGAATTAATGACCTTTCCGAACGCAAAAATCCTTCTTTGTCAGCATCTAAGATGGCAACTAAAGAAACTTCTGGTATATCCAAACCTTCTCTTAATAGGTTGATTCCCACTAACACATCAAATTCTCCCAAACGAAGATTACGAATGATTTCCATTCTTTCTAAAGCTTTGGTTTCGGAATGCATATAAGTCACTTTAACTTCTAAGCTTTTTAAGTATTCTGTTAAATCTTCTGCCATCTTTTTGGTTAGGGTTGTCACTAAAACTCTTTCTTTTCTTTCTACTCGAATTCTTATTTGTTCTAATAAATCATCAATTTGATTCGTAACTGGCTTTACCTCTATTTTAGGGTCTAATAATCCAGTCGGTCTGATAATTTGTTCCACCACATTGTCTTGGCTATGTTCTTTTTCATAATCAGCAGGCGTTGCACTAACAAATATAACTTGGTTCAATCTTTGCTCAAATTCTTCAAATTTTAATGGTCTATTATCAAAAGCAGATGGCAAGCGGAATCCATAATTGACGAGAGCTTCTTTCCTTGACTTATCTCCATTATACATGGCTCTAACCTGTGGAATGGTGGCATGGGACTCATCTACCAATAATAAAAAGTCATCTGGAAAGTAATCAAATAAGGTATAAGGCGGACTCCCCTCTTCTCTTCCACTGATATGTCTGGAATAATTTTCAATTCCAGAACAAAAGCCCGTTTCTTTCATCATTTCCATGTCGAAATTGGTTCTTTCTTCTATTCTTTGGGCTTCAATTAGCTTGTTTTGTGATTTGAAATATTGGACTCTCTCCTCCATCTCTTTCTCAATGGTTACAATCGCTTTTTCCATCTTGTCCTTTGTTGTGACATAGTGAGAAGCGGGTGAAATTAAAATGTGTTTTCTAATTCCAATTGGCTTTCCTGTAAGTGGATTAATCTCTGTGATTTTTTCAATTTCATCTCCCCAAAACTCTACACGAACCGCAGATTCGGATTGGTCAGAAGGATAAATTTCTACAATGTCCCCTTTGGCTCGAAAAGTTCCTCTTTTGAAATCAATTTCATTTCTTGTGTATTGCATGGTTATTAGTTTTTTTAATACTTCATCTCGCGACTTATTCATTCCTGCTCGTAACGATAACATCATCTCTTGATAATCCACTGGGTCTCCTAATCCATAGATACACGAAACAGAAGCTACTATGATAACCTCTTTTGTTTCAAATAAAGACAAAGTAGCTGAATGACGCAATTTATCGATTTCATCATTGATAGACGAGTCTTTTTCGATGTAAGTGTCTGATGATGGTATATAGCTTTCTGGCTGGTAATAATCATAATAACTAACAAAATACTCAACGTTATTTTCTGGGAAAAACTCTTTGAATTCGGAATATAATTGCCCAGCCAATGTTTTATTGTGTGCTAAAACGAGTGTTGGCTTTTGGACTTTTTCTATGATATTTGCCATCGTAAAGGTTTTCCCGTGAACCCGTAACTCCTAGAAGTGTCTGGAATTTCTTGCCTTGTTGTATTCCTTTACTTAAATATTCAATTGCTTGTGGTTGGTCGCCTGTTGGCTTGTAATCGGAATGTAACTTAAACATCTTTTTCCTCCTTATCTCCAACAATTTTCCAGTATCCGTTTTTGTCTGCTCCTATTCTTTCAAGAACTCCTTTTTCTTTTAATTTAGCAATATTTCTTTTAACAGTTTTTTCTGAAACTTCTAATTGATTTGCTATCGAAATTTGTGTGACTTTAGGATTTTTTATAATTATGTTTATTATTTTTTGTTCTGTAATATTTAAATTAAGATTTACAAGGTCATTTACAGGGTCATTTACAGGGTCATTTTGTATGGTTTTCTTTTCTCTTTCATAATTTTTTCTATAAAAAATTATGGTAAAACCTATTTTTTCTTTTCTAAATTCAACTTTTACATTATTCTCTGTACATTCTTCATATATTCTTCTTATTCCTGAAGAATAAGTTTCAGTATCGCTTGATTTATATAAAATATTAGCTATCATAGGATTTCTAAACACTGAATGAGCCTTATTTTGTATATAATCTTCTGGTGTATATTGTTCTGGAAATGTCCCTGGATTATATATTTCTACTTTATTTTTAAATATCGAAATTTCAGTTCCTTTTGGATCTTGAAATAATCGATGTGCATAACTATTAATAATCGCCTCTCTGATAGAATCTAGTGGAATTTCTGGATATTCTTCTCTTTTATCTGTTATCTTAACATTCCATATAATGTTCTTTCTGATATATTCTTGCCCTATCTTTATTAAATCGAAAATGTTTCCCTCTACTTTATCTATATCGATAAATGTTGTTTTCGTATCTGTTGCAAAAATTGCCATTTGCAGTTCCACTTTGCAATTATCACAAAACAAAACCTTTCCTGCATTTAATAATTTATTATCCTTTAATAATCCCAATTTATTTAAAACATCTTCTTTATTTGTATATTCAAATGGAATTCTTTTAGCTTGATTGGCTCTTTTTATATAATCTTTCAATATTTCTTCATTAATATCTTCTATTGTTTTATCTGAAACTCTTGAATCCCAACTTTCACCTTCATTTTCTGTTTTTAAAAATATTTTTCTCATTTCAGAAATAGAAAGTTTTTGGTCTCTATCGCTTACTCGTATATATGCTCTTCCATCTGCAAAATATGGTACATCTTCTCCTTCAAATTCTACTAGAATGCAATCTTTATCTTCTATTTTTACATTGCTTATCTTTGGATAGATTTTGGGTTCTATCTTATTTGAAATAACTTCTGAAATGTCCCTTAATGTTTTTCCACTAACCTCTTGACCAACTACTGTACCATCATCTTTTATGCCAAAATATAGTTTTCCGTGTCTATGCTTATTTAATATAGAAACAATCGATACTATTGCTTCTTTTAGTTCGCTTGTAGACTTTTTTAATTCTGTTATTTCGTTTTCTTGGAATTTGTTGTTCACTTAAATTCACCTTCTTTTCTTCTTTATTATATCAAGATTATTATTTGTTTAAATTTGTTTCTATAAATTCGGTCGACACTGCCAACCAAATCTCATAGAATACTTTAAATGTTACTTACATATGTGTTTTTAAACAATATTAATTTCTATTCCAACACCTACTTCGTTTATTTTTAATTCCTTTCCCATTTCTATTTTTGCTTCTAAAGAAATACAATGGCAAGGATATAATAATTCTACATTTATTTCTTTTAAATATTGAATTGTTTTGTTTAATTTTTCGTTTACCTCTAATAAATGAAATCCTCCGATAACGCCATACACTCTATTTTCATTACATACTTTTTTAGCATACTCTATTATATTACATATTCCACTATGAGAACATCCTGTTATTATAAATAAGCCTTTCTTGCTTTTATATACTATTGCAGTATCATCTTTAACTGTATCATCTGTCATTTTTCCTAATATATCACACTTACCTATAATTTCTCTTTTTTCGAAATTATTACTTTGTGGTATTTCTCCTAAAAATGTAATATTTTCACTTATTTTTAAAAGATTATTAGTAAGTTTTAAATTACTAACTTGTTCTAATTCTTCTTTTGTCATAGATGTTCCAATATACTCATTATCGCATACCTTCTTATTAAAGCATTCTGTATGTGCAATTAGTTCTATGTTTTTACCATTACTGTTTTCAAATAAATATTTTAATCCTCCTGTATGATCATTATGCCCATGTGATATGACTATCTTATTTATTTCTTTTAAGTTAATATCCATACTTTTTGCATTTTTTATGTATGCATCAGAATATCCAGTATCAAATAATATTTTAACACCTTCATCTTCTATATAATAACTTACAGCTGGTTCGCCTAAATAATATTTATCTATAAATGTATTATTATCTATTAAAACTTTTAATTTCATTCTCTATTTCCTCATTCTTCCTTTAAAATATGGCTTAACTTCTCTTTAATATCTTCTTTATTATCATAAAAAAATGTTTCTTTTATCTTGCCTGAACCTAAAACTGTACTAGAAATTTTACTTCCCTTTTTAGCCACTATAATGATAGGAATATTTAATCTTACCGCTTCTTGCAATTCCATTCCTTGTCCTGTTGAGGGACTACTCATTTCTGCAATGACCAAATCTGTTTTTTGTAATAGCTTCATTACTCTTTTATACATTTCTTCGTTTGTTCCTTTAAATTTAATGGTATCAATTGGTGAATATATATTGTTAGCATATGGTGTTAATTCCTCTACTAAAATTTCATATATTTTCAAATTATCCTCTTTAGCTGATGTAATTGTTCCTGTTATCATAATATTTTTTAAATTATCCATATTTATCAACTCCATTACTTTTGGAATTTTCTCTATTCCACTCTTCTTACCCATATGACCAATATTTTCAATTAATATTGGAATCGCATCAATACTTTTAGGAAATTGTTCTAATAGTTCAAATGGTACTAAATGGTCATTATTACTATATATCGAGTATCTTTTATTACAGTTAGCCTTAAAATTTTCTAATTCACTTTTAGACACTAGAAAATTTTTGCATGCTCGATTTAAATCTTTTTTATTTTCCCATTCAAAATATTGCGAGAATCCTGCTAAACTTATATATAATTCTGTATTCAAATTGTTTTCATTCATATATTTTATGATAAATTCATTTCCTATCGAGTGTGCTACTATTATACTATCACTATCTATGTATGTTCTATATTGGTCAAATATCTTTTTCCATTCTTCATATATAACGCCTTCTCTTGGGGGAAACTCTGGAAGGATTACATTATATTTTAATTTTTCCAATTCATTTTTTAACCATTCATAAATTTTAGGAATCCCATTATATCCATGAACTAAAATGACATTTTTCATATCGTTTTTTCTCCTTCTTTCAACACCCATCTCTCAATTTTTGTAAAACATTCTTCTAAACTTTCTTTATCCTTATTAACCAATTTCAATTCTTTTCCCACTATAAAATCTGTCCTAGCTTCGCTCTCATAAATTTTTCTTAATACATCTTCTGATTGTACTTTTCTTCTAATATTTTTTTCGTTTTTACTTGGATGATACGAATCGCTCTCATGTATTAAACTTCTCTCTTCCGATAAATCCCTTTCACAAGCCCTTTCATATACTTGTTCAAAAGTTTCTCCATACAATTTTACGGTTAATACATCATAATCATACTTACCTGATATTTTATCAAAAAAATCTTTCCAGATACTTTTAAAAGGATAATCTACCACAATAATTTTATCTTCTCTTTTCATACATTCTTCTAGGATTTTCTTAAAGCAATTGAGAGCAATCGTGCGATTTCTCTTTTTTTCTTTTTTATCATGGAATCCTATCATTTCGCAAATTCCTTCCAAGATAGTATCTACAGTAATAACTGTCACATTTTGTATTTTACTTTGTAATTTACCATATTATTTTTGAGCAATCATCAAAACAACCAGTCCCACCATAGCCAAAATTACTCCTAATGTAATTCTCAACCAATTCTTTTTAAATGCTAATTCTTTAAACACACAAATTCCAAAAAATATAGTAAAAATCGTATTTAACTGTACAATTGTATAAGCAATAGAGCCTTGAATATACTTGTAAGCAGTAATAAAAAAGTAGGTAGCAAAATAATATACAACTCCTGCCAATATAGCCAAAGAATTATCTTTTGACACAAGTTTTCCTATTTTTTTCATGCTTTTATCTTGGATGACAATATAAATCAAACAGGTTATTAGCATAAAAACAGCAGAATACAATTGTTGTTCATAAATCAAATTAGCATCTGATGTATATTTTCTCATCAGGGCATTTACTCCATAAAACAAAGCAGAAATCAAAGCATATACAATTCCTTTTTTATCAAATGCTTCTCCCTCTTTTTCATTTCTAATAGTAAGTAACATAGCAGATGAAAAAATAGCTATTATTGCCAAAAATAGAAAATATATTTTAGTAGTAGATGCTTCTCCAAAAATGAAAAAGATTAATAAAGCTCCAATTGGCCCCTGAAAATTCTTCCATTGATTCGACCTTGACATTCCAATTTTATCGATGGCAATGACTAGGGAAATAGAAGCCACCATAGAAAGCACACCAGCTATTGCTGCATATATTAGTAATGGATTGGTTAAATCTAGTTGATATCCTTTTATAGCATATATCCAACAAATTAAAATCGAAGAAATCACAAATCCTATTGACATATATAAGGTATAATATTTTGGTTTTTGATTCGATAATTTTCTTGGAATGATATACAGTGTATGAAAAATAGAAGACACAATCGCGAGTGTATATCCTAATATTAAATTTTGCATAACCAATCCCCCCTAATTTGCATACTTAAAACAACATTCATTTAAATCATCCTTTAACAATTCTCTTTGTGTTTCATAAATATTTTTAAAATATTCTTGTTTCGTGACAAAATTTTCATTTGTCATATAATTCATCGTAGCAATTGACACATTGGAGCAATGGTCAATTATCTTTTCACAAATTGTCAAAAGTTCTATAAAAGCAATACCACTTTCCACATAACACTTTTTCTCTTTTAATCTTTGAATATGTAAATTTTTATATTTTTCTTTTTGAATCTCTGCAAACTCTTTCATTGCCTCAATTTTTACAATTAGTCTCAAATCTTTTTCCTGAAAAGCTTGTATGGTAGTCAAAATACAATCCCCTGTTATTCGAGAGATTTTCTTAAACTCCTCTTGTGCTTCTTCCGAAATTTTAATATTTTTGTCATGCATCTCTTCCACTGTTTCAGAGAATCGATAAGCATAATCTCCTATTATTTCAAATTCAGACTGGATATTAAGTAGAGCATTCACCGTTATATTTTCTTGTTCTGACAAATCTAAGCTTCCAATCCCCACTAAAAATTCTGTTATCACTTGTTCCATTCGATTGATTGCCTTTTCTCTTTCTGCAATTTTATCCAGTTTCTTCCTTTGGAAATCATTTAATAATTTTACTGATTTTCTAAAATTCTTTTCTGCTATTTCACCCATTTTTTCTATTACATCTGTACTATTCATAATTGCTATATTAGGCAAGTTTATCACTCTAGCATCTAATCTGTTTAAAACAGATAAATAATCGCTTTCGTCTTCCTCATCGTCATCTGTTGTCTTAGTATCTCGAATGGTCATTAGTGTCAATTTTTCAATCCAATTAATAAACGGGAACAATACAATAGTTGACACAACATTGAAAATGGTGTGGAAATTAGCAATTTGTCCCATATCTATCGTATCTTGCCAAAATGGAAACCCTATCATATATTGATAAGTATAAATAAATATCAAAAATACAATAGTGCCTATTAGATTGAAATACAGATGAACAGCTGATGCTCTCTTAGCATTTTTAGTGCCTCCTATACTAGCAAAGATAGAGGTAACACAAGTTCCAATATTTTGTCCTAATATAACTGGAATAGTGGTAGCATAAGTGACAATTCCTGTGGTGGATAGGGCTTGTACAATTCCTACCGTGGCTGCTGAACTTTGTACAATAGCAGTAATCAAAGCTCCTGCTAAAACTCCTAAAATAGGATTTGACAATTTGGATAATATTTCGGTTAAAATCGGTAATTCACTAAACCCACTGGCTATGTCTATCATACTAATCATTCCTGTAAATAGCAAACCAACTCCTGTTATCATTTCTCCTATGTTGTTTTTCTTTTTGTCTGTTGCTATTCCCATTATTAAAATTCCTATCAACAAAAAGATAGGTGCTAATACAGCTGGCGTAAATAAAGATAACCAACTACCACCATCCATATTAGTCAATCTTAAAATCTGTGATGTAATGGTAGTTCCTATGTTAGCTCCCATGATAATAGGAATCGCATTTTTCAATTTTAAAATTTCAGAATTCACTAGCCCCACTACGATAACGGTTGTGGCTGATGAACTTTGGGTCGCTACTGTAATTAAGATTCCTACCAATAAAGCTTTAAAGACGTTATCGGTAGCAGATACTAAAACTTGTTCTAGTTTTCCTCCTGATAGTTTTTTTAAATTGGTACTTAGGATTTTCATTCCATAAATTAAGAGTGCTAATCCACCTAATAATTTGATAATTGATATTAGTATGTTCAATGGTTTCACCTCAAATGATTCGTATTTCTTCTTAAACTGATTTTGTCTTTTGTATGCCTCTTATTATTCCTCTATGTTTTCTTTGGTTCCTTCTTTATTTTTTATTAAGGCAATCATAGCTGAAATTAATTGTGAAACTGATTGTACGGCTCCTATATATGCCATAACAACAATGTTATAAATTGCCCAACCTAATCCTGCGATTGCTGTTGTAATTCGAATCACTTTTACATTATCTTGCCATAATCCATAAGTATAAATAAGGGTAACAACAATAGGAATTACACTCCACATGTTTTGCCAACTCATAATTCCAGAAACAATAGCTACTATTTCAAAAATCAATAATATGATAAGTGATGGCTTTTTGTCTTTTTTCTTATAATAATAAAAGACAATACATCTTATTACATTTATGATAGATACCACTGCTCCTGTGATAGCATTTAATAAAAAATATTGTATCGTTACCACAATATTAGCAAATACCATACACATAACAATTTTTTCTTTGGTTTTAAATTGAACGGAAATTACTGTAAGTATTAATACGATAACTCCACAAATTTGTGCTAAAATAAATGACATTTAAATTTCTCCTTTATTTTTTTACTTGTTCATTATAACATTTCTTAAAAAAATTTTCATCTCTTTTTCTATTTTTTTATGACAAAAATGATAATCTCTTAAACAATGTTGAATCGAATCCAAAATTTATTCATAAACATTCATATTTTCTTTAAAATGGGACATACTATTTCATATATATAGGGAGGTAATTTTATGAAATTAACAATATGTGAATTAAGTTATTTAAATGAATTAATAACAAGCTGTGTCAATACCATTACTTGTATGTCTTTATTTCGCAATCAAGTAACAGACGAAGAATTAAAATCTTTGTTAAATACTCATTTTCCTATTCATGTGGAGGACTATAACAGAAAAGTAGAATTTGTAAAAAATGTTGATTCAGCCACTGGGAAATTAAATGTGCCTCAATTAAATACATCTATTTTTACAGAAGATGTAAATGAGACAAAACCAGCAGAACCTATCACAGTTAATACAAATGTGACTAAGCTAACCGATAGAGAAATTGCGTTGTCCTATTTTCTAACTTTAAAAAGAGCTGGCAAGGAATATGCCATTGCTTCTATGGAAGTTACGAATCCTAATCTAAGACAATTTTTAAAAGATGCTTACACGATGAGTTGTAACCATTCTTTTGAGGTGTATGAATGGATGGCTAAAAATAATTATTATCCAATCATTGTCACAACCGCAGAACAAACAGGAAATATTGCTAGTATCTATAACACGATTCCATTAAATTAAGAATCATATAAGAACAAAAGGTTAGAACTTAAATTTCTAGCCTTTTATATTTATCACACTCTAATTTTTCGTTCCAAAACTCCTCTAAATTATTTTTAACAATCAGCTGTTCCTTTTGAGCCTTTGTCAGCTTTTTAATTCGATACTCTAACTTAGAAGCCAACACTCTGTTCTCCGTCTGCCATACACCTTCTAGTTTTTTAGCCGTATGGCTATACGTATATTTGGCACAATTCACTTTACTAAAATGTTCCTCCATCCTGTGTTCTACATTCGTGGTAATGCCTGTGTAGATAGAGTTATCTTCACATCTTAGCATATAAATATAATACATAAATCTCCTTCTTTCTTTTTCAATAACCTGTCCCAAAAGTAGCCAAAAGGGGTATAGTGGGGACTGTCCCAGAACACACCAAAATCGCCATCACAATTTTTTAATTTTCGCAATGAAAAAGCCTTCGTAAAATTCATTGGGACATACGCATAATGTACCTTGTATTTTAGTTGGAAGAAGCGGAAGCTGATTCATACCTTCGAATTGAATTGGTACGATTTCTGCATTTCCTTGCTTTAGTATTTTTCGAAGAATCTCTTCATTTTCATTAGTTAAAATAGAACAAGTGGAATACACCATTTCTTTTCCTTGTTTTAATAAGTTCATTGCTTTTTTTAATAATGCTGTTTGTGATTCTACTGATTTTTTAATCAATTGAAGGGTAAAGTTTTTTTCTAATCTATCGTTCTGTTTATGACTTTCCCCACATAATTGAATCGTCCCACTTCCACTGCATGGTGCATCTAACAAAATTCGGTCAAACGAAAAAAAATTATCTATTTTTCTAGCATCTTGTGTCATGACATAGGCGTTTGCACCTTGTTTTTGCAAATTATATTGCAAACGTTCTGCTCGAATTTTGTTCATTTCACATGCAGTAACATTGGCTTTATTATTAGTGATTGCTGCTATTTGGGTTGTTTTTCCTCCTGGTGCAGCTGTCATATCTAATATGTCCTCCCCTTCTTTTGGCTGTAAAACAATGGGTGGCAACATAGAAGATAAACTTTGTAAATAGATTTTCCCCTCTTGGTAGATTTCCCAATTTCTAATTTCTTTTTCTTCAACATTTTTTAAGATAAATGCTTCTTTGCTCCATACTACTGTTTCATATTCTACTTTTTTCTTTTCCAAAATAGTTTTGATTTCGTCGACTCCACTTTTTAAGGTATTGACACGAAAAGTAGTATTTCTCTTAGTTTGATACCCTTGTAAGATTTTTTCTGTCACTTGTTTTCCATATTGTCCTTCTAGCATTTCTTTTAAAAATGAAGGTATCTGCCCTATTTTGTTTAAATCCATCTTCTTTCAAGTTCTCCTTTTTTCTTCTTTTATTCATTTAATAGTTGCAAATTTTCAACCTATTAGTACTAAAAAAGTAAAGACCTGTCCCAAAAGTAGCCAAAAAGGGTATAGTGGGGACTGTCCCAGAACGCACCAAAACGCACCAAAAATGAACCACCTTTATTTATTTACGAATCATTTTATATAATTGGGTATTGACTCCCAAGCTTATCATGGCAAAAATAAATAAACAAATGATTACATATATCAATTCTAATTTAAGTAATAAAAGTGAAAATAATAAACTAATTATCGTTTCTCCTATTCTTCTTGATAATTGTAAATAAGAAATTGCTTTTTGTTGCTCATGTGTCTCAGTATTTTTTAATAATACATCAGTTGCATACACCTCAATTGGGTCCCTTATGGCTAAAATCAAATCAAACCCAATTGTCATTAATAAAAATTTAATGATAATAGCAGACTGGAAATAACTTCCTACTAGGATGCAAATAAATGCTAACATTCCTATACTTGGTAATAATAAATTTATTTTATTTTTTAGCTTTCCATATAATATCATACTTATCTATATTTCGCAAACATTTTAAGTTGATAGGTTTGAAAAAAGCTTCTTTTCTTATTGCACTTTTTTTCTTTTTTCTATATAATATTACAAAATAATACAAGGGGTGTCTTGAAATGGAGCATTGGACAGTTGATGATTATAAAAATTTCACGAATGGAAATATTAGAAAGAGTAAATATAGAGCTAATAAAGTTTCAATTGATGGTCATACTTTTGATAGTCAGAAGGAAGCGGATTATTATTGCGAATTAAAGCTAAGATTACAAGGAAATGAAATTAACGGTTTTTGTCTACAACCCACTTTTATTTTAGCACCAAAATTAAAATACAAGGCTGATTTTATTGTTTTCCATAAAGATAATTCGACTGAAATCATAGATGTGAAAGGGGTTAGGACAAAAGAATATATTGCTAAGAAAAAAGTTTTTGAGGATAAATTTAATTTGAAAATAACAGAAATTTAACAAATAAATGAATCAGAAAGAAAGGAATTTTAAGAATGGAAAAATTGAAACACATCATCATAGCTGGTATATCAAGAGGTCGGAAAATCAACAATTTGTCATGGTCTTTCCCAAAAGATTCATTACAATCATATTCCACTTGACCCTATTATATGGGGTTTTCAAAAAAATTTTCCTGAAATAGGTATCACTCATGCAGATACCATTATAAATGTGAGTAAAAAATTAGCTCCTTTTATCAATACAATGATAGAAGATGAAGAACAACTATTATTATTAGATACTTATCATCTTGTACCAGAAGATTATATGAAATTTATCAACACCAATAAATGTGCTATTTTCTTTGTTGGTTATCCTGATATATCTCCTCAAGAAAAGTTGAAAGAAATGAGAACTTTTGATAAAAGAGAAGAAAATAAAATTTTAACAGATAGCCAATTGTTAAAAAAATTAGAAAGACATATTGATGAAAGTATTTACTTGGAAAAAGAATGTAAAAAATATCATCTGCCTTTTATTAATACTAGTTATGAAAGAGATAAAGTAATTAACAATTCTATTGATGAAATAAGTAATTATATTCTAAAGCAATCCTAAAAAATAATTTAAAATGGTTTGAATTGACATTCATTGCGTTAGAAATTCTTAATTGATTTTAGGGAAATCGTTCACGCTTGACGTGAAAGGGTGCCCTAAAATCAGTTTAGAATTTATGCAAAAATGAATGGAACGAAAACCATTTTAAATTATTTTTTAGGATTGCTTTTTTACTATTTATTATCTAAAAGTTTCTTAATCTCCTCATTTCTCTTCACTTTTTTCGTTGTTGTCTTTATCAACTCTTGATCCGTCAAAATCATATTTTTGATATATTTATAAGGAGGAAATGTCTTATTAATCTCCTTAATCTTTTGCCAAATCACATCTTCTAGTTCTTCTTGAGACAAATTTGGATATTTTTCCTTCACTACCTCTGTATCATAAACCACTTTAACAGAAAGTTTAATATCATTCTTATCCTTGTTATCTGGCATGCCATAAACAATACATTCGCTCACCTCATCTAAGCGGTTAATCAAGGTCTCTAATTCGTCTGGAAACACCTTTTTACCATTTTTTAGAACAATCATATCCTTCTTTCTTCCTGTTAAAAATAAATAACCTTCTTGGTCAAAATACGCCAAATCTCCTGTATAGAACCAACCATCTTTTAGTACTTCCTTGGTCGCTTCCTCATTTTCATAATAGCCAAGCATCACATTTGGTCCTTTGACTCTAATTTCTCCAATGCCTTGCTCATCTTGATTAAATAATTCTAATTGCACATTCTCCATAGGAAAACCAATCGAACCATATTTCATTTTTTTACAATTTTCAGCTGCAATAACTGGTGATGTTTCTGTTAGCCCATATCCTTGTACCACATTAATTCCCAATTCATTGAAACCTTTTGCTACTCGTCTATCCAAAGGAGCTCCACCAGAAATAACAAATCGTAAGTTTCCTCCCAATTCGTTTAAGATTTCTTGAAACAATTTCTTTCTTACATCAATATGCAACTTTAACAATAGATTACTCATTTTCTTAGCCAATGCAACTACCTTTGTTTTTCCTTTTTTCGCAACCCCTTGCTCAATTCTCTTATAAATCGCTTCTACTAACAAAGGAACCCCCACAAAGACAGATACTTTATACTCTTTCAAATTTTGAGCAATATAACGAAGCCCATCTGGAAAAACAGTTGTTACACCAAAGGCAAGCATGACAATCATACAAGTGGAACCAAAAATATGATGAAATGGCAAAAACGCTATATTGACATCTTCTTTTCTAATATCTTCTACTAATTGCATACTATATACATTAGAAGCAATATTGTTTTGGGAAAGCATAACAGCCTTTGATTTAGAAGTAGTACCAGATGTGAATAATAAGATATTCATTTTATAGCTATCTATTTTAGCTTCTATATACTCCTTATTCCCTGCTTCTAAAATTTCTTTTCCTTCTTGTTTTAATTGTGGGATAGAAACATATCCTTCTTGCTCTGACATACAAATATAATTTTCTATGTTAGCATTTCCTCTGTTTTTGATTTCTTCGATATTTTCTAGGTATTTTTCATCAAATACTAATACATCTGCTTTGCTTCTCACTAGACAACTTTCCAACTCATCTACTTGTAATTCTTTATCCAATGGAATGCTAAGAATGCCACCTAATAAGTTTGCCAAATGTGTGATAACCCACTCATAGCAATTTCTTCCTACAATAGCAACTCTTTTATTTTGATACCCTAAGTTGTAAAATTTAGTTCCTAACTGATTCACTTCTTCTAACAATTGTGTGTAACTTTTTTCCTCATAAGAAACCTCTTTTTCTTTTTTGTGTTTGATGGTAAAAGCTGTTTTTTCCTTATATTTTTCTACGGTATGATAAATAAGCTCCTTAACATTCTCAAATTCTGTCGCTTCAAAATATTTTTCTCTTCCCATAATTAGTCCCATTCCTTTCTCAAGGCATAAATCTGGTCGAAAAAACGAAATGCTTGTAATTATTTTTCAACCTTTTCCCTTAATCTAGTATTTATTACTAGATTAACATATACCCATTATCCTGTCAAGTGATTGACTATGTATTCAAAACATAGTATAATACTTAAAAATTTAATATATTAAATTTATATTATAAGTAAAAGGTGATTTATGATGAATGCAGAAATAAAAGATTTTCATTTACCTCGATGGAATGAGCTTCCTACTATTGATTTATACATAGACCAGTTAGTCTCTTTATTAGAGCAATATTTAGCTGGTTATATTAAAAGTGATAATGAAAAAGAAGATAAAATTATAACAAAAACCATGATTAATAACTATGTAAAACATAGTGTTATCAAACCTCCTATTAACAAAAAATACAATAAAGAACACATCGCTTCGTTGTTTGTTATTTTTGTTTTGAAACAGGTTTATAGTATGAATGATATCAAAAAATTAATTGATTTAGCCATCGAAACCTCTCCTACCGAATTGGCTTATAATCGCTTTTGTTCCGAACTCGAAAAAGCCATTCGCATCGTTTTTGCTGAAAAAAATTATGTGAAAAATAGTAAATTATCAGAAGAACAATATATTCTTAGAAATGTTGTGCAGTCTTTTGCTAATAAGTTGTATGTTCAAAAAGTTTATTTGAAAAAATAGGGACATGGGGACGTAGATGATGTCCTTATTTTCCCCATTGCATATGACGTTTCTACTGAATTAACATGCCTTTAATATTTTCTAATTCTTCTTTGTTTATTCCTATATATTTCATGATTTTTTCATCTGACTCACCAAATTGTAACATGTTTTTTACCGTTTCTTGTATCGCTTTTTTTATTCCCTGTTTCATTCCTTGTTTGATACCTTTCTTCATGCCTTTCTCTAACCCCTTTTCTATACCTTTTTCCATACCTTCTTCTAGACCTTTTTCTAGTCCTCTTTCTAGTCCTCTTTCTAGTCCTCTTTCCATCCCCAATTTTTCACTTTCTTTTTTTGCCTTTTCACTTTCTTTTAATACCTGATACTTATAATCAAGTAAAAACTTTGTAAATGGACTCATATCTTGTACCTCCTTTTTATTTATCTTTTCTAACATTATCTCTGCTTTTTCCGTTCCGACAATTGGTCTTATAATATTAACAATAATCTCAGATAAAGCCTCTTTATCTTTTGGTTCTTGTATTATCTCTATAATTTTGTTCATCTGTTCATTTATTTCATCTTCATCTTTACATTTCTCTATTATCATAATGCTACTAAATAAAGTTTTCTTCTTTAATAATTCTTCATAAGTATAATCATGTACAGTTATCAAATTATAGGATAAACTGATAGCATAATCCTGGTAGTTTTCAGACTGATATTGCTTTTGGTCAAAGTTAGTTGGAAGATTCCATTTTTGAAAACCAGTATAAATAATAATTGGTATAACAATGGGATATATACTATTTCCCCTAATCGTTTCTTTTCTAATAATTTCTCCTATATATTCCCATATTCTCAATAGCATTTCTGGATGGATTGTACTTTGATGCTCGATTAAAAAATATACTGGTTTATCTTTTAGCCTATATAAAATATCGGATTGTCTACTTTTGTACAATCTTGTTATAAAATCGGTTGGACATTGTATTATTTGTGTTTCTTCTAGTTTCTCCTTGAAGTCAAGAAAATCATTTAAAAAATTTATCATTTCTTTTTTCTACTTAAAATATTTCGAAACATTTTATCATGTCTTTTATCAATTTCTTTTACTATTTCTTTGCTATAAGTTTTGTCCTCTTCTATTTGATAAATTGTTTCTTCTTCTTTTAACACCATTACTTTCTTATTTTCTAGGTATTTCCTATATTGTTGATATGTTATATATTTCATTCCATTCCTTCTTCCTAATTATAATTTGTTTTATCTTGTTTGTCAAGTTTTATCATATGGTAAAAATATGTTTTTATATCACCCTCTTATTTCTCACTTTGTTTTTGGATTTTTTTCGAATAAAATTTTTGAACTAAACTCTTTTGAAATTATGTTTTTATCATAATATTTTTTTGGATAAAAGTCAATAGAATATGGAAAAATATTACATTTCTCCATATCCTTTTTCAATCATAGACTCCTCTATTTCATTCACTCTTTTCATAACAGAAATCATTAATTTCGTCAAAATCACCTTAGTGTTTTTAATATTTAGAGCCATTCCTTTAGCAACACAAGCATCTCTTAATTGAAAATATTCTCTCTTTAAAATTGGAAGCATAGACAAAGAAATACAAACCAATAATTCAATATCATCTGGATTCACGCTTAGCCATTTCAACGGCATGCAAAGATTTTTTATCGTTTTTGCCATCCCTCTTACTGTTGTAGTTTTCGAATAAATATAAGTAACATTACATACTAAAATTAATTTAATAGCCACTAAAATGGCATACTCATAATTAGATAACAAGCAATTTATGAGAACTGTTAATAGAATAAATGGCAACCATTTTACAATATTCTGAATAGCCTCTCCTACTTTTATTTTTAAAACTATCATGGCTAATAGATTCAACAAAAAGACTACTAATAATAGTAGATTCGTATCAATAAAAAATATAAAACTAGCATACAAAACAAAAATGATAAATACCATGATACTATTCTTCCTAATCTGACATTAATTTAGTTATCTTTTAAACTAATATCTTTTCTTTTAACTTTTTAACTAATTCATCTAGCGAATAATCTTGTAAATCTATTTCAATTCCTTGTTCTCTTAACTTTTGTAGCAATTCTACTACCATAGGAACTTTCATGTCATACTGTTTCCATACATCGAATCGATTCCATAAATCTTCTCTTTTGATTTCCTCTGCAATTTGTCCCTCATGCAATATAATAATCCTGTCTGCTAACAGCATTTCTTCTGCCACATTAGTAATATATACAATCGTATATCCTTCTTTTTTCAGTTCTTCTACAATATGATAAATTTCTTCTTTTCCTTTGCTGTCAATCATGGTAGTCGGTTCATCAAATACAATATATTTCGGTTGTTTGGCAAGCACCTCAGCAATCACGACTCTTTGTTTTTGCCCTAAAGATAATTCATATAAATCCTCTTTGGATTTATCCTTCATATGTACTTTTTCAAGAGAAGATTCGATACGTTGTTCGATTTCTTTTTCCTCTAATCCTCTCAAAGCAAAGGATACTTCATCTGCTACATGATTAAAAATAATTTGATTCTCTGGATTTTGAAATACAATTCCTATCTTTTTTCGTATTGCTTCTTTATTCTTTGCGTCTGCCATATCCAAATCATCCATTAAAATTTTTCCCTTTTTAGGCTTGATAATACCAGAAATCAACTTGCCTAAAGTTGACTTGCCAGAGCCATTTTTTCCCATAATGACAACCGTTTCTTTTTCTGGAATCGTTAGATTGATTTCTTTTAAGATATCTTTTCCTTTTTTGTAACGATATGTTACATTTTCTATACTAATCATTTTCTCCCCTTACATATGTGTTAAATGGTTTTCTTAATGCTCTTTCTAAGAAAATCATAAGAATTACCTTGATTGGTATCATAACCAATTCTTTTACAATTCTAGATGCCATTAATACCATAAATGCCTTACCCGTTGTCATGCTTAGCCATAACGTATTTAGTCCTATATTAGCAATGACGGTTACTAATATAACTGCTATTATCACTCTTACCATAAATTGTTTATCTGTATAAGTATCATCTTCTTTTTGGTATAATAGAAATCCATAAATCGCTCCTGCGACTGCTGTCGTGATGGTATAGCCAATAAAGAAAGAACCATAGGGAAATAGCGTTGCTCCTATTAAATCAGCTAACACATTAATTAAGATTGTCCACTTTGGTCCTAACCATATCGCACATAACATGGTTGGTACAAACGAAAAACTAATGGTTACAATTGGTGTTTTAATGGATAAAAATCTAGATAATATAATAATCAGGGCTAGTAATAAGGCGGATAAGATTATTTTTTTATTTTTTGACATTTTAAATTTCTCCTTTCAATCTGGGGTTAGGGACATGGGGACGTAGATAATGTCCCTATGCGATAAACAATCCTATCAACTTAATGTGTTATTTATTATTTTTGCGACACCGCGTAAGCGACCAGCCTCTGCATACTGCCACTGTAACAAGCAAAGCTTTAACAGTGGACAGTAAAACGAGCAAAGCAAGTAGCATTGGAGCAACCATCCATATTAAAAATCTGAAGGTTGCGACACACAAGGTGTAAAAAAATAATAAATAATACATTAAGTTGGAGATTTTGAGTATTTAGGGACATTATCTACGTCCCCATGTCCCTAACCCTATTTCATTTTTTCTTTAATTCTAACAAGTGTATTTAAGGCATCAATTGGAGTCAGTTCATTCAAATTAATTTTATCCACTTCATGAGCAATCTCCGCTAGTTTATAATTATATAAATCAAACTGTCCTTCCACTTGTTTCTTATCTTGTTTTTGCTGTTTTTGACCTGTTAAAATATTCTTTCTTTCTAAAGAACGCAAAATTTCATCTGCTTTTTTTGTTACTAATTTAGGAACACCAGCTAAACGAGCCACATGGATTCCGTAGCTTTCATCGGTTCCACCTCTGACAATTTTTCGCAAGAAAATGATGTCTTCTCCTTTTTCTTTTACAGCAATCGAATAATTTTTGATACCTTCTAATTTATCTTCTAATTCGGTTAGTTCATGATAATGAGTGGCAAATAAGGTTTTGGCACCACATTTTTCCTTGTCAGCAATAAATTCTGCTACTGCCCAAGCAATGGATAATCCATCATAGGTGGAGGTTCCTCTTCCAATTTCATCTAAGATAACTAAACTATTATTAGTAGCTTCTTTTAGAATGGTGGCTACTTCCATCATTTCTACCATAAAAGTACTTTGTCCCATGCTCAAGTCATCCGATGCTCCTACTCTTGTGAAAATTTTGTCGACCACTCCAATTTTAGCAGTTTCTGCTGGTACAAAGCTTCCTACTTGAGCCATTAACGTAACCAAGGCAACTTGTCTCATATAGGTGGATTTACCTGCCATGTTTGGTCCTGTAATAATAGACAATCGATTGTCTTGCTTGTCCAAATAAGTATCATTTTCAACAAAGCTTCCTGCTCCTAGTATTTTTTCAATAACGGGATGTCTTCCATTTTTAATGTCAATACTTCCAGAGGAATTGACTTCTGGCATGCAATAATTCATATCTTCAGCCACTTCGGCAAAAGATGTCAAAACATCTAAATGAGATACCACTTCACTTGTTCTTTGCAATCTTTTAATATTTTTCGCAATTTCTTCCCTAATTTGCACAAAAGCATTATATTCTAAGGTTACTACTTTTTCTTCTGCCCCTAAAATTTGATTTTCTAAGTTTTTCAATTCTTCTGTGATGTATCGTTCTGCATTTGTCAAAGTTTGTTTTCTGATAAATCTTTCTGGGACTTGGTCTAAATATGATTTTGTGACTTCTAGGTAATACCCAAATACTTTATTAAATCCTATTTTTAAATTCTTGATTCCTGTTTTTTCTTTTTCTGTCAATTCTAATTGAACCAACCAATTCTTTCCCTCTATTTGTGCCGTTTTTAAGGTATCAATTTCGTCATCATAACCCAATTTAATGATACCTCCATCTTTGATAGTCATTGGTGGGTCATCCATAATGGCACTGTCAATCAATTCATAAATATCTTGTAATTCATCTAAATTCTCGGCTAGCTCTTTTAATAAATCAGTTTTACAATGAGATAGGCTTTTCTTGACCTCTGGCAATTTGAACAAAGAATTTTTTAGGGTTACCATATCTCTCGCATTGGCATTCCCATAAGCCATTTTTCCAGCTAAACGTTCAATATCATATACTTTTTTTAGATTTTCAATGACATCTCCTCTTAACATGACATCATCTTTTAATTCCTTGACTGCCTCTAGTCTTTTGTTGATTGCTAAAACATCTACCAGTGGGTCGTTTAACCATCTTCTTAAACATCTTCCTCCCATTGAGGTGGAGGTTTTGTCTAATACCCATAATAAGGTTCCTTTTTTGGATTTGTCTCTTAATTTTTCTGTTATTTCTAAGTTTCTTCTGGCATTGATGTCTAATGCCATATATCTAGATAATGGATAAACGACAATTTTGTTGATATGGTCTAGAGTCGTTTTTTGCGTGTCCTCGATATAGGCTACTAAGGCATGAATCGCACTAATCGCTAAGGTTTTCTCCTCGAATTTTTCTATGTTTTTACCAGTATTGTCAACAATACTAAATCGTAAGGCTAAGTTTTCCATTTCAGATGAAAAATGCTTGTCCTCAAATTTGGTTATGTATAAATCTTCAAACCTTTCTTTTATTTTATCAATTTCCTCCTTGCCATCTGCCATCATAGAATTAACCACTAATTCAGAAGGATTATATCTTGCTATCTCGTCTAGCAACATCGGAAAATTATGATTGTCTTTGATTTCTGCGGCATAAAATTCTCCTGTTGAAATGTCACAAACACTGATACCAAAGTAAATGCCAGATTTAAAGATAGACATGATATAATTATTTTTTCTTTCTTCTAACATGTTGCTTTCTACAACTGTTCCTGGTGTGACAACACGTACGACTCCCCTTTTGACAATTCCTTTGGTTGTTTTGGGGTCTTCTAGTTGCTCACAAATAGCTACTTTATAACCTTTGCTTACTAGTTTGGCAATGTACATTTCAGCTGCATGGTGTGGCACTCCTGCCATTGGAGCTCTTTCTTCTTGTCCACATTCTTTCCCTGTTAATGTTATTTCTAGTTCTCTTGCTACTAAAATGGCATCATCAAAGAACATTTCATAAAAGTCTCCTAGTCGGTAAAATAGGATACAGTCTTTGTATTCTTCTTTGGTTTCAAGATATTTTTGCATCATTGGTGAATATTCTGCCATCTACATTTCTCCTTTCAAATACCACATATGTTCAGAAACAATTCTTAAATCTTGCATCGTACCAATTAACTCTTTGCTCCCCTCAAAAATAACCACTTTGTTACTATCCGTTCTTCCCGTCAATAAATCCTTATTATTTTTGCTCTCGCCTTCCACGAAAACTTTTTGAATCGTTCCCACATATTTTTGATTATTTTCTTGAATCTGGCTTTCCACTAAAGCTTTTAGTCGATTAAATCGGTGATGTTTTTGTTCTTCTGGAATCTGATTTTCCATCTTATCTCCTGGTGTTCCCACTCTTCTTGAATAAATAAACATATAAACCTGTTCAAATTTCACTTTTCTAACAACATCTAAGGTATCTTCAAACTCTTCCTCTGTCTCTCCTGGAAATCCTACAATAATATCAGTTGATAAAGTCAGATTTGGAATTCTTTTTTGCATTTTTTCCACCAATGCCAAATATTGCTCTTTGGTATATTTTCGGTTCATTTCTTTTAAAACTTTGGTATTTCCAGACTGTAAAGGTAAATGCACTAATTTGCATACTTTATCACAAGTGGCAATGGCATCCATTACATCATCGGTAAAATCTTTTGGATGTGGTGATACAAAACGAATTCTTTCAATTCCCTCTATGTTATTAATCGCCTTTAGTAAAGTAGCAAAAGAATTGACTCCCTCATATGGTTCCAATTCAATTCCTTTTTCTTTTTCCACTCTTAAATAAGAATTCACATTTTGCCCAAGCAAAGTAACTTCTTGGTATCCTTTTTGGGCTAAATCTTTGATTTCATCCATAATATCTTTTGGCTGTCTGCTTCTTTCTCTTCCACGCACATATGGTACAATACAATAACTACAAAAATTATTACACCCATTCATAATCGTAACAGAAGCCTTGATTTTACTATCTCTTTTAATGGGTAAACCTTCATAAATTTCGCCCTCAATGTCAATAATATCTTCTTGTTTTTTCTTTTCTTCTAAAGCTTGATATAAGTTTTGTGGAAATTTATGTAGGGTATGCGTTCCAAAAAGAATATCAACAAATGGATAGCTTCCCTTGATTTTGTCAGTGATATGTTTTTCTTGCATCATACATCCGCCAATCGCGATGATAATACCTTTTTCTTCTTTTAACCTTTTGAGTTCTCCTAATTTTCCAAAAAGTCTATCTTCTGCATTTTCTCTGACACAACAAGTGTTAAATAATACCACATCTGATTCTTTTTGATTTTCTGTCCTTTGGTATCCCATTTGTTCTAGCATGCCACATAATTTTTCGGAGTCGTTTTCATTTAATTGACATCCCATCGTTAGTATGCTATATTTGAATGCTTGATTTTGATTGATTTCTTTTATTTTTTGGATATATTGTTTTTGTTTTTTGATTTCATCTGTCTTGCTCACTTTTAACCTCCATGATACTTGCTTATTTTATTACATTTTTCTACATTTTGCAAGAAAAATACCAATATTAGATAAGTATTTTTATCTAATATTGGTATTTTCTATTTTTACCTGCTTTAAGCAAGACCATATTTTTTCTTAAATTTATCTGCTCTACCACCAACTGTTTCTTGTCTTAAATTACCTGTCCAGTATGGATGGCATTTAGAACATACGTCTACTTTTAAATCCTTTTTCGTAGAACCAACCTCTATCACGTTACCACATGCACATGTGATAGTTGTTTGGTTATAATTTGGATGTATTCCTTCTTTCATTTCAAGTTCACCTCTTTTTCCTGTTTAAAATAATTTGACTGTTGTTTATCATAACATATTTTTTTTCTTTTTTCAAGCATTATTTTTGATTTTGTTCATTTTGTTGTTCTTCTTGCATATATTCTGCTGAATATAGCATTTCTTTATTCAAGGATAATTTATGAATTAATTTCCCCATCACATTAAAAATGCAAGCTACAATCAAAATTATCATACCAATTCTTTTCCAGTTTCTTCTTAGCATCTTTCTTTTCTCCTTTTTTATAAGAACACTACACATTTATTATACTTTTATTTTTCAAAAATGTCAATAATTTGTCATGTTTTTGGTTACACTATGTTTGGTGATTAAAATGAACAAAAAAAGTTGGATAATCATAAGTATTATCGCTATTTTACTAATTGGTGGTGGCATTTATTTCTATTTTAGAAATCGTTCTACGAATCCCAATGAAACTAATTACGAAGCTGGAAAAACTTCCATAAATCATAATGAGAATGCCTTCAAAGAAAACTATGATAAAGAAGATAATAAGCAAGAAAATGCTAACGATTCGGAGGCAAATGAAGAAAAGCAAGGGATAATAGAGTCACAAGATATCCCAGCACCTACCACAGAAGAACAGATTGCAACTTTTTCCACTAAAATCTATAACAAAGACTCTGCTCGTCAAAATAACATTTCTATTACTTGCAACACTTTAAATGAAACCATTGTAAAAAATGGCAGTACATTTTCTTTTTGTAACACAGTAGGAGAATCTTCTACTAGTAAGGGCTATCAAAAAGCTGATATTTTTGATAAAAATGGAAATAAGAAAAAAGGATTAGGTGGACGGAAACTGTCAGATTAGTAGTACCTTGTACAACGCCATTTTATCCGTTCCTAGCTTAGTTGTAACAGAAAGACATGCTCATAGCAATTCTGTTCCTTATATTGCAAAAGGCAAAGATGCCGCAGTTGCCTATGGTAGTTATGATTTAAAATTTAGAAACAATTCTGGAAATGATGTCAAAATTTTAGCTTCCACAGATGGTGCCACTGTTACTACTACTCTACTTGCTTTAAAATAAAACAATTGCCAAGAGGGACAGACCTTTTTGGCAATCTTTCTGTTTTTTAACTAAAATTTTAATCATAAAAAATAAAATACATGACGCGCAGTTTGGGAGGACTATTATTCATTCAGACCAAATAGATTAACTCTACAATTTATGAATGATAAAAAATTATTTTATATGATTCGTCCGACCAGTAAGGAATGTGATTTTATTTTTTATCATTAAAAATTTATGATAATTATAATTGATTGCCAAAAAGGTCTGTCCCTCTTGGCAATTTTTCCATCTTATTTTTCTATAATAAAGGCATTTGGCAAATATCTTTCTCCCATTGGTGTTGACGTTTTATTTACCACTTTTCCATCATAATACATCGTAGCAGAAGAACCACCGTCCAAATTAGCAGCATTATAGGCATCGTATCTCTCAAATATATTTTGTAATTCTAATAAATTGGTCCCTATACTATATCCTGGTTGTCTACCATCAATTGCTACAAATATCATCGTACCATCTTTTCTTTGTCCAATCGCCATTCTAGGGTGTATTCCTCCTGCATTTGAATTCTTTATTTGATTATTACCATTGACAATAATAAAAGGTCCAAATTCAACAGCTGACTCAATCCCTGCCTTTAAAGCTTCTTGATACGTATATTTCCCCAATATCAATTTTCCTTCTTCATTTAGTCCAATCAAACTGTATCTTGTTGACTTATTTCCATATACCATCTTTTGATTCATAATAACGGCATCTCTTAGTATATTTCCAGAGCCTTTTCCATCTGGGTCTGCAAATCCTCCTGCATTAATTCCCCCAACAGCTTTATGTTTTTTTACAATTTCGCTTAACTTGGAACCTCTTCCGGATAATCTACCATCTACTAATTTTACTTTAGAAGCATCTGGTACTACCATAACAAATCCCACATAGCCTTTTCCTGTTATTTTTTCCACTGTAATTTCTTTTTCTTCTTCTAATTCTACTATCATGACATTATCCGAATTGGAATTTTCATTGTTTTCCACTTCTAACTTTTTCATAATTTCTTCAATTTCTTCATCTGATAGGAACCAAGTTGCCAAATATTGATGATTCATAGTTGTCATGGCTGTTTGTACCCATAATTCTTTGTATTTCTGAAATAAATTTGTTTTAAAAAATAAGAATAGGAATATAATTCCTAAAATAACTAATGTTAGTAAAATTTTAAGACATAACAGTATTTTTTTCTTTTTTCTTTTCTTCTTTTGCTTGGCTTCTCGAACTTGCTTAGCCATTCTTTCTTCTTCATAATATTGGTCTAATCCATATCCCCTTTTCTTTGGGATAGTTCTTGTGGCATTTCTGTCTTTAAATTCTTCTCTATTTTTTACTTTATCATTTTCTATGGTTTCTAATTTCATTTTACTTCTCCATCTTTTGCTTTTTTAACTTTGGTAAGTTTATCATAATTTTTTTTCTTTTTCAAGGGATTATGAATTTGAGTTTTGTTTTTTAGAAGCTATCTTTACTTAAAAGTGTCATTTTTCAATATACTTAGAATTTTCATAAATGAGGAAACTCATACCCTATAAATAGTATGAGTTTCGAGGTCCGTTTACTGTTGTTCCTGTTTGCATCCAATTGCTATAACAGGGTACTTCCCTTGACTTTTAAACCGTGCCTTGTATTGTGGATAGTTTTCAACAATATAATTTGAAATGCTATCTGTATCAGCACCTTTTGGTAATATCACTTTAATACTTAAAAGTTGAATGTTACCTTCCTTCTTGGTCTGTTCCCGAAAAAGCTGAACCACTTCTTCAGCAAAATCATCCGTACAATACCATATACTGCCAAGACATGGTTCTAAATCCTTATACCACACTGAAAGAATAGGTTCACTATTAGATTTCATATGTGCCTTAAACCACCTATTGCTTCGAGTAATATATGCACATATCTTCTTTGCAACATTTAAATCGTTGTCTAATAATAAAACCTTGACGCCAAGTAGCTTGGCAGTTCCTACTTGCTGTGGTTGGTTCCGTAAAAACTCTAGTACCTGACTTACATTTTTTCTAATCATGTGCCGACCTCCTTGTATTATTAGTCTTTTTAATTATAGCATAAAATAAAGAATTTGTCATTTTTTTTCATTTCTAACATATAGTTTATTATCAATTGGAGGGATTTTTATGCGCAAAATAAAATTATCGATATCTTTATTGCTTATCATGGCAATACTATTTTCTTTTACCTTACCGTGCTTTGCAGAAGAAACCACCTATGTATGGTCTAGTGACACAACACCTGTCAATGCTCAAAACACTAATAAAAACACAAATACTAACATGAATAACACTAGCAATAACGCAAGCACTAATCATACTGTCAAAAATGACAATACTACTAATGGCATAAACGCGTCTACCAATACTAGTAATACCACGAATAGCACAACTACAACTACCAATACGAATCAAAGGAACAACACCATTGCTACCAACGCAAACAATGAGGAAAAACAAAATAGTTCGAACACTTTAAATTTAGAATCGCCATCTGCTATTTTAATCGAGCAATCCACTGGTCAAGTATTATATGAACATAATTGTCATGAACCATTACGACCTGCTTCTGTTACCAAAGTAATGAGCATTCTACTCATTATGGAAGCCATTGATGAAGGAAAAATTACTTTGAATGATTCTGTTCCTTGTAGTGAAAATGCAGCATCTATGGGAGGTTCTCAAATTTGGTTAGACCCTAGAGAAACCCTAACTGTTGACCAAATGCTTAAAGCGATTTGCGTAGCTTCTGCTAATGACTGTGTTGTTGCGATGGCAGAATACATCGGAGGTTCTGAAGAAGGTTTCGTGCAAATGATGAATGATAAGGCAAAAGAATTAGGCATGAAAGATACGACTTTTAAAAATTGTCATGGATTAGATGAAGATGGTCATGTTACTTCCAGTTTTGACATTGCTTTGATGTCAAAGGAATTATTAAATAATCATCCTCAAATAACAGAATATACAACTATCTGGACAGATTCTTTACGTGACGGAAAATCAGAACTTACCAATACCAACAAATTGATTCGTACTTACAAAGGGGCTACTGGCTTAAAAACTGGTTCTACTGGTTTAGCTTTATACAATTTATCAGCAAGTGCCACACGTGATGACTTATCGTTAATTGCTGTTATTATGAAAGCTCCTTCTACTAAAGTGCGTTTTGCAGAAGCACAAAAATTATTGGATTATGGTTTCAACACTTTTTCCTTTAAACAATTTGGAAAAAAAGAGGAAGTGGTAAAAACGATAAATGTGAATAAAGGAGTTCGTTCTCATGTTGATGCTATCCTATCTGGAAATAGCGGTACTTTGATTGAAAAAGGAAAAGATAAAAATATAGAACAAAATTTAATTTTAGATGATACGGTTTCTGCTCCTATTACTGCTGGACAAAAATTAGGTCAGGTTTCCTTTTCTCTAGATGGGCAAACTTTATCTACTGTAGATATTGTGGCTAAAAATGATGTGGAAAAAATGAATTTGTTTACCATGTCTAAAAAGGTTGTTTATTCTTGGATTGATTTATTGAGGAGCTAAAATACTCATAGAAAACGCTATACATAATTTTGATATGTATAGGGTTTTCTACTCTAAATAAATTTTCAAAACGAAATATACTTATAAACTGCTTCCGCAAAGCCACTATCATCCACGCTATGAGTAGTGGTATAATTAGCCACTTGTTTCACAGCATCATACGCATTAGCAACTGCCACTCCTACACCTGAATTTTGAATCATCTCAATATCATTCAAATTATCTCCAATCGCCATTACCTCCGATGAAGAAAGTTTCAAGTATTTAGAAAGTATCTCTAATGCCTCACTTTTATTCGTCTTATTGGGTGTAATATCTAAATATTCATACTCTTTATTGATAATTTTATCTTTATATTCATGTGACTTATTAATCCTATAAATCGTCAAATTCATTTTCTTCCCAAGTTCCTCTTGTAAATTGGATAAACTAGAAGGACTAGAAATAATCAATTTAAAAACAGTCGGTTGGTTTTGATGGATATATTCTTGTATATCTGTAACAATCTTAAATTTCAAATCACTATGAAACAAAGAATCTTTTAAAATAAAATTTCTTAAATCCATATATCGTAATTCTGACGTAATTACTTCATTTTCTGTATATAGATGGATATGTAAATTTTCTTTCTTCGCCAAAGAAATGCAAGTATTCATATCTTCTTGTGGCAATGTTTTTCGAAAAATTTCTTTCCCTGTTTTTAAATCGATTATTTGATTTCCATTTCCAAAAATACCATAACTAGCCTGCAAATCTTTGCAAAAATTTTTCACCATACAATAGGGCTTTCCTGTACAAATGGTAAAATCTATATGAGATTCTGTCATATCATGAATGGCTTTTAAGTTTTCAGATGTTATTTGATTATTTTCTCCTATAATAGTTCCATCTACGTCACTTGCTACTAAACGAATCATAGTTTCTCCTTTTTGATTACTTTTTGCTATTATATCACAACTCTTTTTATTTGTGTAGTTTTTATCATTTTTTAACCTGTCCCAAAAAACACCGTTAGGGATAATTTGGGACTGTCCCAGAAGATACCCTTAGGGATAGTTGGTGCCTGTCCCAAAATATACCGTTAGCGATAATTTGGGACTATCCCAGAAGATAAACCTGTCCCCAAAGTAGCCAAAAAGGGTATGATGGTGCCTGTCCCAAAACATACCAAAACATACCCAAAAATAATAAAGTTATTGATACACTATTTCTATTACTCATCTTCCAAAGTCTCATCATATTCAAACTCGAAAGTCTCATCTAATTCTGGTTTTGGTTCTTTCTTCTTTCTCGTCCTCTTTACTTCTTTTTCAATCTTTCTTTCAATGGCTTTTTTATCTTCTTCTTCCTTTTTCATACTCTTATTATGCTTATTTTGCATTTCTTTTAAAATCTTTTCTGTTTCTTCCTTTTTACTTTTCATGCAACGATTCATCATATGATTCGTTTTCTCCAATAAATCTGGGATATAGTCTAACAATTTATCCAAAGAAGAAGTATGATTGACTGGCATTAGTTTTACATTATCTTCTTGAATGACAAGAAAAGCGATTGGATTAATTGTCACACCAGCTCCACTACCACCGCCAAACGGCAATCGATATTGAATTTCTTCCTCTCTATCTCTTTTGGTATATTCATCTATTGTTTCCCCTTTAAATTCGCTACCACCTGCTGCAAATCCAAATGATACTTTTGATATAGGAATAATAACAATATTATTGGAAGTCTCAATTGGTTCACCAATGATAGTATCTACATCTATCATGTCTTGAATACTATTCATAGCTGTAACCATAAGACCTTCTATGGGATGCTCGCTCATATTCCTTCACTCCTTTTTTCTCTTTTTTATTTAACCTATAAATGATATTTATAATATGGCTCATTTTTATTTCAAATATACCTGAAACAGATATATTTACCAAATTTTGATTTTGATACACTGGTTGAATGACAAATATTTGATGTTCAAAATCTCTTATTTTTTTACGTAATAGAATTGCAATCACTGTACTTAAAGCAGGAACAAGGATGGCTGTCAAACTCGCATTTTCCGTCCCAATAACAACATACAATTCAATCTCTTTAATTGCCATATTTATATTTTTAATCGCTATTAACATTTCTTTATCTAATTTTGGATTTTCTTTTAATTCCTTAAAATCAATATTTTTTATTTTTTCTTTTAATTTCATTTTTTCTAATTTTTCCTTCGTAATATTGATTTTAAAAATAGGAATAAAACCAAAAATACATAGCTTTATCTTGATTTTATAATCTTGATTCAAATGTCTCTCTGTTCTAGAACAAAATCTAAAATTAACAATCTCTATCTTTATTTTTGCTAAAATCAAACTAATAAGTAATAAAATAATAGCAATACATACAAAAAGAAAAACCAATAGAACCGCCTCCTTTTTGAAGCTCTCTATTAGTTTTTCCATCTTTTTCTTTTTTAAACATCGATTAACTTATTTTCTTGGTCTTTTCTACAGTAATATCACCAAATATCTCTTTTTGACTTGTCTCCACCTTACTCCTTCTAGATAATTCCAACAAACCAGAAAAGGCGGTAACCACCTCTTGTCTATCATGTTTTTTCGTAGAAAACAATTTGTTAAAAACAAATCTTTTTTGTTTCACCAAAACCTTAAACATCTCTCTTACTTTGCTTGCCACTGTATAATTGTCAGTAATGGCAATTTTCTCTATATTTTTAGCATTTTGATTTAATTTTACACTCGTTCTTTCTACCAATTTTTTATAAATCTCTGGTATTAGAGCACTCTCATAATCTTTCTCAAGCTTTTGTTTTGGCAATTCTATTTTTTCTTGCTCTTTAAAATATCTCCTAGAAAAATCAAGATAATGATTCTTAAATACTTTACTCATCTCTTTAAACTTCTTATACTCAATAATCCTACGAATCAATTCTTCTTCCGTTAATTCCTCTTCTTCCTCTTCTTGTTTTGGCAATAAATTCTTAGATTTTAAATATAACAAAGTAGATGCCATCACTAAAAATTCACTCGCAATCTCTAAATTCAACTTTTCTTGTTCTTGTAAATAATCAATATATTGGTCTGTAATTTGACTCAACTGAATATCATAAATGCTCATCTTATTCTTATCAATTAAGTGACACAACAAATCTAGTGGTCCTTCAAAATTATCTATTTTAATTGCATATTTCTTTGTTTCTAAAGCTAAAATTGCCATGATTCTTTCTCCTTTTTTGGTATGTTTTGGGACAGGCACCATCATACCCTTTTTGGCTACTTTGGGGACAGGTTTATCTTCTGGGACAGTCCCCAATCATCCCAAAAGTGTTTCTTGGGACAGGTTACCTAGTTCTTTACATTTGGACAAAATTGAGCATTATTATAAATTTTTTTAACTCTCTATTGCTTTGTTAATGTTTTCTAATTTATATCCTTTTTTTAATAAGTATTGTTTTATTTCTTCTTGCTCCATTGATACTGATTTTTTGTATAAAATATTTTCTGCTGATTTTGTTTCGTATTGTTCTAATTCTTCTTTGTTTTCATATAGGTAATCTTCTATGTCATTTTTACTTAGTCCTTTTGCTATTAATTTATATTGGATTTCTTTTATGGATAGATTTTTTAATGCCATAAAGTTATGGATTGTTTTTTCTATGAATTCGTGGTCATTAATATATTTGGCTTCTTTTAAATAATGTATTATGTCCTCTAACATGTTTTCTTCCATTGTTCCTGAAAATTTTTTACGTATTTCCTGTTCGGTTCTTTTTTTGTATAAAATATATTTTAATATTTTTGTTTTTTGTTTATCAAATTCTTCTACTGTATACATATATTTATTTTTCCTTTCTTTTCTTCCCTATTTTACTATAAATGATAAAAAATAGCAAGAAAATACTTCTTGCTATTTTTGAATATATTTACTATACTCGTTTTTATTCTTTTTATTCTTCTTCAGTACTTGGCAATTCTTCTCCCAAACTTTGTTCAAAAGCTTTGGCAAAATTTTCTCTTACTTTTTCCTCAACCTCTTCTAAGATTTCTGGATTTTCCTTTAAATATTTTTTAACATTTTCTCTACCTTGACCAATTCTTTCTCCATTATAGCTAAACCATGAACCAGCTTTTTCTATAATGTCTAAATTAACAGCCATATCCAAAATATTTCCCGCTTTGGAAATTCCTTCTCCATAAACCACATCAAATTCTGCTTCTCTAAAAGGTGGTGCTACTTTATTTTTAACTACTTTAACACGTACACGACTTCCTTTAAATTCTCCATCTTGTTTGATGTTTTCAATTTTTCTAATATCCATTCTAACAGATGCATAAAATTTTAAAGCTCTACCACCTGTTGTCGTTTCTGGATTTCCAAACATAACTCCAATTTTCTCTCTTAATTGATTAATGAAAATTAAAACTGTTTTTGTTTTATTCAAAGCACCTGCTAATTTTCTTAATGCTTGTGACATTAATCTTGCTTGTAATCCCATATGAGAATCTCCCATGTCGCCATCAATTTCCGCTTTTGGTACTAAAGCAGCAACTGAGTCAACAACTATGACATCTAGGGCTCCGCTTCTTACCAAACTTTCTGTGATTTCTAGCGCTTGTTCTCCTGTGTCTGGTTGGGATACAATTAAATTATCAATATCTACTCCCAATTTCTTAGCATAAACTGGGTCCAAAGCATGTTCTGCATCTATAAAAGCTGCTTCTCCTCCCATTTTTTGTGCTTCTGCTACCACATGTAATGCTAAGGTTGTTTTACCAGAAGATTCTGGTCCATAAACCTCTATAATCCTACCTCTTGGAACGCCTCCAATTCCTAATGCAATATCTAGACTTAATGCTCCTGTTGGTATGGATTCTATTTCCATTGCTTTAAATTCTCCTAATTTCATAACTGACCCTTTACCAAACTGTTTTTCAATTTGGCTCATAGCCATCTCCAATGCTTTCTTTTTTTCTGTATTTTCTTCCATATTTCTTCCTCCTTAAATATTTGAACTTTTGTTTGATATTCTTATTATATATCAAAAATTTGTTTTGTCAAGACTTTTTTCTCTTTTTTTATTATTTTTTATTCTAATACATATATATTAAAATGTAGTGATGCGCAGTTTGGGAGGACTCTAATCTATGCAAATAAGCTAGATTAACTTTTCTATATATGAATTGTCTTAAACTTATTCATATGATTAGTCCGACCAGTAAAGAACGGAATTTTAATATATATGTATTAATTTCACTTATACCATCCTTCTATACCATAAAACTGATAAAACCAATTTGGTGTAATCTCTCCCACGAGAGCAGAATTATAAGCGACTATATATTTATTATGATAAAGACTTACATAAGGAATATCTGTCCTATAAATTTCAGACAACCTTGCATATTTTTCTTTTAAGATAGTTTCATCTGTTGTATTTTTAACTTCATTCATAATCGTAACAATCTCTTGATTTGAATAATTAGCCATATTGCCATCTCCAAAATAAGTAGCAAGATTTGGGCTTGGTGAAAGTGTCATACTACACAAGGCTATATCATATTTTTTTGTATTCATACTGTTATTATATTGTTCATCTGATGCCTGCACAACATTAATTCTAATTCCTTGATTTTCCAATTGTTGCTTTATATTTTCGGCAACAGCCACTTTAGAAGCATCGCTAGCTCTTACTAATAGACTTAGTGTTAATACTTGTGCTTTACGATTTTCTATTTTTTGCCAAACTCCTGAACGATAAACCCAACCATTATCAGCTAATACCTGTTTTGCTTGCTCTAAATGATAACCACTACTACTTTCTTGTCCTTGTGATAGCCAATTCCCGTAATCTAGCGGAAAACTACTTGTATAACATTTATTATTAAAAATGCTAGAAACTATATTTTCTTTATCAATCGAATAAGCTATTGCTCGTCTTACTTCTTGTTTGGATAAAAATTGATTTTGCGTATTAAAGGTTAAAAAAGTGTGTTCTCTTCCTTTTAATTCTTTTGAACTATACCCTATTGTTCCTATATATTCTTGCAGATTATCGTTCGTTGTTGAAATTAAGTCAATGTTTCCTATCTTAAAACTGTTATATAACTCTCCAATAGAAGAATATAAATTCACCGTAATCTTTTGTATTGTTAAATTGCTGTCCTTATTCCACCAGCTTGTATTCTTCTCTAAAACAATATAAGATGGTTGCACTTCTGCAATTTTATATTTACCAGTTCCAACTGGAGAAGCATTCTTTTGTGTGTTGACAAAGTCTTCTGCCTGATAATAATCCTTTGATAAAATAGGAAAAGTTAATTGATATTCAAAAAAAGGAATTTCTCTATCTAAATTAATTTTTACCGTATAATCATCTACAATATCTACACTTATTACATATTGTACATTGTAGGAATAAATAGATGAAACCTCTTTTAATCGGTCAATGGTAAATCTAACATCTTCTGCTGTAAATCTTTGTCCATCTGACCATTTTACATTTTCTCTTAATTTTATTAGATAAGAATTATCACTTTGTTTTGCCCATTCTTTTGCTAAACAGGCTTCTGCTTTGTAGTCTGCGGTTAAAGTAACTAATGGCTCATAAATCAATTTTGAAATGTCTTGTACATTTTTATTCTGACTAAGAATTGGATTGATGGTATCTAGCCCAGCAATTCCCAAAGTTAAGTGTGTGTCTTTTTCCTCTTGACTACTTGTGTGTTCTAACTCTTGTTGTTTTTCTTCTTCGTCTTTTCTCATTTTGAAAATCGCAAATAATAATATACCAACAATAAAAATGATAAAAACATATTTAATCCAATTTGATTTCATATTCCACCTCTATTCTTTTGCTATCATATCTTAAATAAAAGGATTTTTCAAGA
>CAOKVW010000007.1 GCA_948472955.1 uncultured Clostridium sp.
GTAATTGCTATGTTAGGTGGCTGACTAGAAATAGTTAGCCATCAGTTCGTTTTATTGTGAAACAACAAGTTTCTGGGGTACCTCACCCACAAGCTTTGCTTGTGAGGTGGGTCAGGTTCTTATAACTGAAAGATTGCTATGGAAGGCGACTAGTTAGAAACAATTAGTTGCCAGTTTTTTTGTTTTATGCTATACTAATTTCAACAGTTGATAAGTCAATTATTTTTTTGAGCAAAATATGGGAGGAACACTATGATAAATAGGCATATTTTTCGCAAATAACCTCCTAAAACGCTCCAATCTAGGTGTTCTTATAGGATTTCGTATCCTATGAGGACATTTTTTCTTGCATATTCTTATTTTAAATATTTTATATCAGTATTAGTTAAAATTTGCATTTGTGATATGGCTACTTTATTTAATTTTTCAAGCCTTTCAGCTTGTTTTAATCCTTCATTTATAAAAACAGAATTTAAATTTTCTAAATTTGCTAAACATATTAATTCATTCATTGTTGCATAATCTCTTATATTTCCATCTAAATTAGGATTTTTACTACGCCACTCTTTTGCAGTCATACAAAATAATGCCATATTTAAAACATCAGCTTCTTCTGCATAAACAAAATTTATTTGATTTTTAGTTAATTCTTTAGGTACTAAATTGTTTTTGATTGCATCAGTATGTATCCTATAATTAATTTTTGAAAGTTCTCTTTTGGCATTCCAGCCTATTTGTTTTTGCTCTTCTGATTTTAATCTTTCAAACTCTTTTATTAATAATAGTTTAAACTTTGGACTAATCCACATCCCAAATTCAAAAGCAATATCTTTATGTGCATAGGTGCCACCATACCTTCCAGCTTTTGAGATTATTCCAATTGCATTTGTTTTTTCAGTCCATTCTTTTACACTAATTTTATAACTATTTAAACCTGCTTGACTTTTAATTATGGCGAATTCGCCATAATTAAAATTAGGATTGTAGAAATTTTCGACTGTAAGGAAGAAAAGCTTCGTACAAAATAGTTATGCGAACGTTACAAATTCTTAAAGTTTTGCTGTAAAAGATAACAAAACTTTTTCAAAATCAAAGAAAGAAAATTATAAAATTGGAGCAGTAATTAGTAATAAAAAATAAAGAAATTAAAGGAAAAATTCAAGTTAAATAGAATTTTTATCTCATATATATCTCCTAACAAGCATTGGAATTTTCTTCCCTAGCCAAAATTCGAAATTTTGGGACTAAGTCTTAGCCCTTTATAAAATAATTTGTAAATATCTTGTAAATTAAATAAAAAAATTATGATATAATTAAATTACAAATATGTTGTTTTTATCAAAACAATAGTAACATTTAACAAATACAAAAATCTTTTCAGATTTTTAGTGTTATGAATATTTTTAAGCTTTTAGCATAGACTAATAGCACAAATATGTTATAGGTTTTCACCTATAATAGTATTACAGGAAAGTTGAGTAACATCAATTTTCCTTTTTATTTTGTAAAAATACTATTAATTTTATGTGTTTTATGCTATACTAATTTCAACAGTTGATGAGTCAATTATTTTTTTGACCAAAATATGGGAGGAACACTATGACAAACAGGCGATTTTTTCGCAAATAACCTCCTAAAACGCTCCAATTAATAAGCCATTGTATTAGAAAAAGGTCTATTATGATGGCTTTTTAGAATTTATCAGACGTTTTTTTGTGATTCTTACTTTGAAAAAGGAAATATAAAAATATGAGCCAAAACAATAAAAATGATTTCTTAGACAGCATAGCATTTCCAATAGAAAGGAAATTTTTAAATCAAGAATTAATAGAAATGCATATAGAAGAAAAGCAAAAACAAGGTTTCACCGATAAGAAATATGATACTTTCTTTGACGGGAGAGTATTACAAATATGTTTTTTTAGTAAGGGATGTAGATGTAGTAAAAATGGAAGTTGTATAATATGTGATTATGGAAAAACTAGAAAAGAAAATTTAACGAAAAAAGATATTACAAAAATTATGAGTGAAATATTTAATGGTCTAGAAAAGATACCGGATGTAATATTATTAAATAGTCTTGGAAGTGTTTTGGATACACAAGAAATGCCAATGGAAAATATTAGGGTATTACTTGAACAATTATCAAAGATAAATACAAAAGTAATAGTGTTTGAGACACATTATTTAACTATAAATGCTTCGATTTTAGAAATGATAAAACAAAAGTTAAAAGATAAAGAAATTGTAATTGAATTAGGATTAGAAAGTTCTAACAAAGAAGTGAGAGAGAATTGCTTGAACAAATATATAGACAATGAAGAATTTGTTAAAAGAGTTAATCTAATAAAATCGTTTGGATTTGGAGCAGAAGCTAATATTATTTTTGGAGCTCCATTCTTAACTACACAAGAGCAAATGAGAGATACGATTCAAAGCATTCAATGGTGTTTTGAAAATAGTATTGAGATGGTAAATTTGTTTCCTATCAATATAAAACCATATACTTTGTTATATAAGTTATATGAGGAGGGACAATATTCTCCGGTTTCTCATAGCAATTTTATAGAAGTTTTAAAAAGGGTGCCAAAAGAATATATTGATAAATTATATTTATGTTGGTATGGCAATAGAGAAATTAAATACGATAAAAAAGATCAAGTGTTACCTACGTGTGAAAAAGATGAATATTTTAAGTTAATGGAGTTTTATCGAAAATTTAATGAGGATAAAACTGCTGAAAAACGAATAGAATTATTAGAAAGTACAAGTCAATTCAAATTACAAAAACAACAAGAGTTTTAATAGTACTACTAATAATAGATATAAAAGGCAACTAGTTAGAAATAATTAGTTGCCAGTTTTTTATTGAATAGCATTTTTCAGCTTTTTCCAAATAATAAAACAAAAATGGCAATTATAGATAACACAACTCCTAGTAGTATTCTTTTGTAGTTCTTTTTAAAATCAATTTCCTTAAATATTAAAATACCAATCAATACAGACCAAATTCCACTCATATTAATAATGGTAAAAGCAATAGAAGCAGGTAAATAAGTATAAGATAATGTATTAAAATAAGTTGCAAAATAATATAAAAGTCCACCTAGAAATGCTAATATTTTATTTTTTAGAGTGATGTTTTGTAAATTTTTAGTAGTTTTATCTTTTATCATTATATACACATATGAGGTAACCATAATAGTTATGGATTGGTATAATTGTTGAGTATATATAAATCCACAATTTGTAACATATTTTTGTATTAAGGCATTGATACCTAAAAATAAAGAAGAAATACAAGCATGAATAATTCCTAATTTATCTATTTTATTATTATCATGTTTTTTTATGGTAAATAATAAAGCAGAAATGAAAGTCAATATAGCTGCTAAAAATACTAAAAATATATTAGTAACTTTAAATTCTGATAAAAATATTAAAGTAAGTAATACACCGAATGGTCCTTTTAAATTTTTATATTGTGTTGACCTAGACATACCAATTTTATTAATAGAGATTAAAAATAAATTAGATGCAATAAACCACGAGATGCCCCTTAAAACTACTAATATTAAAACTGGATGAAATAAACTTTCACTATTGTTTTTGGTTAATAAAGAAATAAAATGGCCAATAAATATCCAATCATTATATATCCTCCTCCTCATATTCCTCTGGACGTAATCCAATTCTTTTTTTCATAAAAGCAAGCACCCATAAAATAATAACAAGTCCAACAACGCCAATTATTAGATAAGCTTGGCTAGTAGGATAAAACTCTAGTAGAACGCCGCCTAAAAAGCTAATCAATATTTCGCCCAAATTTTTTATCAAATTTTTAACAGATAAGATTTTCGCTCTCGTATTAGAATTCGTAAAATTAGTAACATATCTATCTTCCAAAACCCAGTAAGGACCACGAAAAAAATGATGGATAAAAAACGCCAACATCACAATCACAAAAGTTAAGACAAAGTTCAAATGCATCGTACAAACGACACCAACTAGGATAAAAGAAACAAAGATAGGAACAGAGATACATGTTAATGTCCTATTTTTAAAGGTATTATGAATTTTACCTTGAAATTTTACCGAAAAACATTGAACAAGGGTTAGAAATGCAAATATAATACCAAAGTATTGTGGCGATATTTGTAAATCTGACATTAAGCTTTTTTCATAGGTAGAAATCATCATTAAAACGCCAACAAATAGAGAGATAAAAAGAAATAGTGCTTGTAATCTCTTTGATTTTAAGATAAATCTAAAACCTTGTTTCATATCTTTTATTGATTTTGATAAAGTGGTTGGTTCTTTGGTTTCTATTTCCACTTCCTCAAAACGATAAGCAATTATCACAGCTAATAGTGATACGAAAGTAGATAAAATAAGAGGAATATAGGGATTAACGACAAATAAATAACCAGTAAATACAGAGGTAATAGCACTTAAAGCATAACTGAAAGAAGACCCCTTTGCATTGATATTGCCAAAAGAGTTTTTTCCTTTTCCCATTTTAGTAGAGTCATATAACAGAGTATTTCTAGCAATGTCTTTTATGGCATTTCCAAAAGCAGACATGAAATAGGCCATAATTAAGGTAACAAAATGATTGGCAAAAATCATCATGGCGATTTGAATGGTTGCAAAGGTAGTGCCTAATATTAATGCTTTTCTGCTACCAATTCGTTCGATTAAAATGGCAGAAGGTATTTGAAGGAACAATAAAAATAAAGAATAGATAGATTCTGCATACATTACTTTTGCAGGTTGAATTCCTTTTACTTCTGTTAAAAATAAAAAGATGATGGCAGCATAAAATAGAGGGTCCCATCCAAATCCTTTATAGAAAGGGAATATTCTTCTATTGTATTTCATGGCAATTTCTGGTTTCATTTATTTTTCTCCTTGGTAATTCCGGTACTTTTTAATAGGATACTATATAAAATAAAATTTTACTACCCCTACTGTCAAATTTATTGAAATTTTTCTATTGCTAATCATCATAATTTATATTACAATGTAGAAGAATAAAAAAGGAGGTAAATATATGATATACACTGACTATCATTTACATACAACATTTTCACATGATGGGATTTCGGCAATGGAGGAGCATATTCAAAATGCTATCAATAGAGGATTAAAAGAAATATGTTTTACAGAACATTATGATATATACGATGGATTGAAAAATAATACTTTAAAAACAATAGATGTAGGAAACTATGTAGAGAATTTTAAACAATACCAAGAAAAATACAAAGATAAAATCAGTCTAAAATTAGGAATCGAGATAGGATTACAACCTGATATCAAAGAAACCATTAGCAATATGGTAAAACAATATCCATTTGATTTTATTATCGGTTCTTCTCATATAACTTGTAAAAAAGACATTGCTATGGATGCTAGCTTTTTTGAAGGGCTAACACAAAAAGAGGCTTATACCAAATATTTTAGGGAAGTATTAGAAAATATAAAGCTATATGATGAATTTGATGTTTATGGTCATATTGATTATATTGTCAGATATGGTGGATATGAAAATAAAACGATAAAATATAAGGATTACAAGGAAATTTTAGATGAGATACTTAGCAATATCATAAATAAAGGAAAGGGAATTGAAATCAATACATCTGGTTATCGATATGGATTGCAAGAACCTCATCCAAATTTTGAGATACTGACTCGCTATCAACAATTAGGTGGAAAAATAATAACCATTGGTTCAGATGCCCATAAGATTCAAGACGTATGTTCTGATTTTGGGAAAGCAACGGATTTGTTGAAAAAAATTGGTTATACCAGTTATACTGTTTTTGAAAATAGAGAACCAAAATTTATAGACTTGTAAAATTTTTTTGCAACAATATTCGTGGATAAAATTTGCAACATCTATTGATTTTTATTTAAATAAAGGATAGACTTGTAAATTTTTCTAATTTAGTGTAAAATACCAGTAGATTGTAAATAATGATAAAAGAGGAGAAAAAATGAGATTTGTAGATACCGAAGAAGCGAAAAAAGAATATAAGAAATTTTTAGAAGGACATGAGAGAGGCAACTTTCAACAGTCTTTAGAATGGGCAGAGGTGAAAAAGCCAAACTGGAAGCCAGAAGTCATTTTAGCAGAAGGAAACAAGGGAGAAATCATAGGCTCTCTTTGTGTGTGGATTCGTAAAATGCCAATTTTTGGTAACATCATGTACTCTTCCAGAGGACCTGTATGTGATATTCACAATATGGCTGTTATGAAACAATTGACAGATGGTGCCAAAGAATTAGCCAAAAAATACAATGCGATTGTGTTAAGAATGGAACCAGATATTCTAAGTGATGACCAAGATTTTAGAAACGTAGTAACCAATTTAGGTTATCGCATTAAAGATGATGCCAAAGATTTCAAAGACGAAATTCAACCAAGATATGTATTTCGATTAGATATCAAAGGGAAAACAGAAGATGAAATTATGGCAGGATTTAAACAAAAATGGAGATATAATATTCGTCTAGCAACGAGAAAAGGTGTTACGATAAAAGAGGGAACCAAAGAAGATTTAAAAGACTTTCACAAAATCATGATAGAAACAGGAGCAAGAGATGGTTTCATCATTCGACCTTTAGAATATTTTGAAAAAATGTACGATTGTTTAGGTCCAGACCATATGAAAATATTAATGGCATATTATGAAGGTAAACCAATATCAGGCGTTATCCCTATTTTTTATGGTAATAAAACTTGGTATTTATATGGGGCAAGTAGTAATGAACATCGCAACTTAATGCCAAACTATTTATTACAATGGGAAATGATAAAAATGGCAATAGAAAGAAAAGACGATATATATGATTTTAGAGGTGTTTCAGGAGTCGTAGATGAAAATCATCCACAATATGGATTGTATCGTTTTAAACAAGGTTTTGGAGCAACTTTTACCGAATTTATTGGAGAGGTGTATTTGCCATTTAAGCCTCTTACTTATCGATTATATCGCTTTTCAGAAAAGGCTTTTAGAACCATTCGTCAATTAAAAATGAAATTAAAAAAATAAAAGTGTCCTTGCAGATTGCCAAGAGGGACGAACCTTTTTGGCAATAAATTATAATTATCTATAAATTTTTAATGATAAAAAATAAAATTACATTCCTTACTGGTCGGACCAATCATATAAAATAGTATTTTATAATTCATAAATTGTAGAGTTAATCTATTTGGTCTGTATGAATTAGAGTCCTTTCAAACTGCGCGTCATGTATTTTATTTTTATCATTAAAAATTTTAATTAAAAACAGAAATATTGCCAAAAAGGTTCGTTCCTCTTGGCAATCTGCGAGGACTTTTGATAAGAGAAGGATGGTAAACGTGAATACTTTAGTAATAAAAAAAGAAGATTTAAGACACAATATAGAAAAAATCAAAGAATTGGCTAACAAAACAGGAAAAGATGATAAGGGGAATCCCATCAAAATAATAGCAGTGGTAAAAGGGAATGCCTATGGACTAGGATTAGTGGAGTATACCAAGTTTCTAATTGACAATGGTATTTCATTTTTTGCGGTTTCAACCATAGAAGAGGCTCTTCAATTAAGGAAAGCAGGAATCCAAGAAGATATTTTAATGTTATCTACCACAGCGATTAAGGAGGATGTTGAAACATTAGTACAAAATGACATTATCATTACCATTGGTTCCCAAGAAGATATTGAGGTGGCTGACCAGATTGGAAAAGAGAAAAATAAAAAAATAAGGGCACATCTTAAAATTGATACTGGTTTTGGAAGGTATGGGTTTGTTTATCAAAATCGAGATAGTATGATAGAAGCTTTAAAAAGTATGAAGAATATTGAAATAGAAGGCACTTTTTCCCATTTTTCACTTAGTTTTTATAACGATAAATATACCAACATACAATTTGAAAGATTTTTGGATGTGATTGAAATTTTGAAAATGAATGAGATAGAAACAGGTATGCTTCATATTTGTAATTCATCAGCCTTTTTAAAATTTCCGAATATGCACTTAAATGCAGTTAGAATTGGTTCCGCTTTTTCAGGAAGAATTTCTTTTCCAAATACAATGGGATTGAAAAAAATCGGAACGTTAGAATCACAGGTATCAGAAATAAAGGAATTACCCAAAGGGTTTAACATTGGCTATTCTAACATTTACACAACACCAAAGAAAATGAAAGTGGCTATTATTCCATGTGGCTATATGAATGGTCTCAATGTGAAAAATGATAGAGATATGTTTCGATTCATTGATAAAATGCGTTACTTAGCCGAAAGTATGAAATTATTTTTCAAGAAACAGGCAAGGTATGTTAAAATAAATGGTACCAATTGCCAAATTTTAGGAAGAATTGGAACCTATCATGTGGTATGTGATATAGAGAATAAAGAGATTGAGATTGGAGATAAAGCGATTTTTTCTGTCAATCCTAAATTGGTAGATTCAAGCATAAGAAGGGAGTATCAATCATGAGCGAAGAAAAACAAGAAACAAATAATACATTAAAGCAAGGATTTTTTCAAAAAGTATGGAATTCGATTACCAAAATTGAAAAATACCCAGATATGGCAGCAGAAGGATTGGGAAGAGCTTTTACGTATATCTGTAAAATCGTGGCAATTTTAGCGATTGTCCTTTGTCTTGGTACACTCTATCAGACACATCAAATGCTACAAGAGGGTATGAGATATTTAAAAGAGGAATTTCCAGAATTCACGTATAAAGAAGGGGTACTAGATGTTTCTTCAGACGAAAGACTTACGATTTCAGAAGAAGATTCTTATGTAGGAAGAACCATTATTGATACCAAAACAGAAGAAGAGCAAGTCATCAATCAATATATCCGTGAGATTGAAAAGTCTGGAAGCGGAATGATTATTTTAAAAGATAAAGTTATTTTGAAAAATGGAGCAATAGCAGGAACGATTAATTATCAATATAAAGAACTTTTACAACAAATGGGAATTACGGAATTTACGAAGCAAAATGTAATCGATTATGCCAATAGTTCCCAAATCATAACCTTATATATTAGCGTGTTTATTACGATATTTGCTTATAGCTTTATCATGTATCTTTTAACTACTTTATCCAATGCTGTATTTTTAAGTGTCTTCGGCTTTTTGACTACATGGATAGCACGCATTAAAATGAGATTTTTGGCTGTGTTTAATATGTCAATTTATGCACTTACCTTATCGATTTTCTTAAATATATTGTACATTGCTGTTAATATTTTTATGGATTTTAATATGGAATATTTCCAAGTTATGTATGTTTCTGTTGCAGCAATTTACCTAGTAGCAGCTATCTTTATATTAAAAACAGAATTTGTGAAACAACAAATTGAATTGTTGAAAATTTTAGAGGCACAAGAAATGGTAAAGAAGGAAATGGAAGAAAAAGAACAAGAGGAAAAGCAGGAACAAGAGAAGAAGGAAAGACAAGAAAAGGATAAAAGAGAAGAGAAAGAACAGAAGAAAAATCAGAAAAAGGAGAAAGAAAAACAAGAAGATGTGGATGGTGGAGAACCACAAGGGGTTTAAATTTCGAAACTGGATGTAACGATTAAGAGGAAGGAAGTAAAAACATGAGTAAGAAAAAGGATGAAAAACCAAAAAATAAAAAATTGTGGATATATCTGATTAGTCTAGTATTACTATTGGCTTTGTTAGTAGGATTAGCCATTGTTTTTATGAATCAAAAAGATAAAAAAGATGAAAATACATTAGCTTATACAGATTTAATCAAAGAATTAGCAAATGGAAACATTGAAAAAATCGAGATGACAGTCAATAGCACTACGGTTAAAGTAAAACAAAAAGAGGTAGAAGAGGAGAAAAAATCCATTGTTCCCAACACAGAAACCTTCATTGGGTTAGTACAAGACAAAGTAGCAGAAGGGAATGAAATAGAATTAATACAAAAACCAAGAAGTCCACTAGCACAAATTCCAGCTTTTATTGTATCTTTTTTACCAACCTTCATTATGCTTGCTTTATTTATCATGATATTTAAAATGCAAGGATTGGGAGAAAAAGGAAAAGTATATGATGATACGGAAAGAAAAACAAAAGTTAAATTTAATGATGTGGCAGGTTTAGATGAAGAAAAAGAAGAGTTAGTTGAAATTGTAGAATTCTTGAAGAAACCGGAAAAATTCACAAAGATGGGAGCCAAAATTCCAAAAGGTGTTTTATTATATGGAAAGCCAGGAACAGGTAAAACACTAATTGCGAAAGCAATTGCAGGAGAGGCAGATGTTCCCTTTATTTCTATGAGTGGGTCTGAATTTATCGAAATGTTTGCAGGTCTTGGAGCTTCTCGTGTGAGAAAATTATTTGAAAAAGCAAGAAAATTAGCACCCTGTATTGTATTTATTGATGAAATTGATGCCATTGGTTCTAGAAGAAGTTCAAATAGTGGAGCAGAAACCGAAAATAATCAAACCTTAAATCAATTATTGGTAGAAATGGACGGATTTAGTTCAGAAGAAACCATTATTGTACTAGCAGCAACCAACCGACCAGAAATGTTAGACAAAGCATTGTTAAGACCAGGAAGATTTGATAGACAAATTACCATTCCAACACCAGACTTGAAAGGAAGATTAGAAATTCTGAAAATACATGCAGAAGACAAAAGAATGGCAGAGGATGTGAATTTAGAAAGTATAGCAGAAGATACAGCAGGACTAACAGGAGCAGAATTGGCTAATATCTTAAATGAAGCAGCTATCATAGCAACGAAAAACAAACATGAAGATATTGAAAATGAGGATATTGAAGAAGCGGTAAAAAAGGTAACAGTAGGGCTAGAAAAACGTACCAGAGTTTATTCGGAAAAAGACAAAAAACTAACGGCTTACCACGAAGCAGGACATGCTGTCGTTAGCCGATACTTGCCAACCCAAACCGATGTAAAAGAAGTATCCATCATTCCAAGAGGAGTAGCTGGTGGTTATACCATGTATAAATCAGATGAAGACAAATATTATATCTCTAAAACAGAAATGCAAGAAAAATTAATTGCTTTATTGGGTGGAAGAGCAGCAGAAAAATTAGTATTAGATGATATTTCTACAGGGGCGAGCAATGATATTGAAGTAGCAACTCGGAATAGCAAGAGATATGGTAACCAAGTATGGTATGAGCGATATTTTGGGTCCAATTGATTTTCAAGGAAAAGAGCCATATGAAATGCAAATGTTTGGCGAAGATATTGGAGATAAGATTGGACAAGAAGTAAAAACATTGATTGATACCGCTTATAACGATGCACAAACTTTGTTGAAACAACATCGAGATAAGTTAGATAGCATAGCAGAAGAATTATTACAAAAAGAAAAAATAAATGAAACAGATTTCAAAAAGTTTTTTGATTGATGTGGTATGGGGAACGTTTCTTTTTGGACATTTTTGTTCAATTAGGGACGTTTTTTTGGAGGTATTTATTGTAAACTATGGGTATATATGATATAATATATATTAAGGAAACAATAACCGGAGGCTTATACAGCTCCTATTATGGATTTATAAAGGAGGAAAAAAATGACACAAATAATAGTAATTGTGATTATTGCAGTGCTAGGTATAGCTGCTGTTGGAGCCATGGCACAGGTGCCAGTACTAGTGTTAATTGCATCGGCAATAGGTGCTATCGCATCAATTATAGGGTTAGTGGTAGTAATTGTAGGTGCAATACCTACAAGTGAAGTCTATATGTGGGAGTTTGCAGTGCTGCTTATAGTAAATGTTTTGTGGTATATAAAGGCAAAGAGTGAAATCGAGTAATTGTGTCAAAAATAACCCAAAGTATCTGATAGATACCATGGGTTATTTTTATGTTGTCAATCATAGTAGTGTATGATATAATCATAACATAGATTATTAAACAAATAACAAGAATATACAAAATTATGGAATACGGGGATTGAACCACTGGTAAAAGGATATCGAAAAAGAAAAGAAGGTATGAATATGACCATCCAAGAAGCAATGGGAAAAGCTGATATACAACTAAAAACCAAAAACATTGACAGTCCAAAATTAAAAGCTAGGTTACTCATGCAATATGTCTTAAAGCAAAACAGACAATACCTAATGGTACATGACGAAAATAAATTAACACAAGAGCAAAAAGAAAAGTATTTTAAGGCAATCCAAAAATTAAGCAAAGGAATTCCTTTGCAACATATTACACATCAGCAGGAATTTATGAAAATGAATTTCTATGTGAATGAAAATGTACTAATACCACGACCAGATACAGAAATTTTAGTAGAAGAGGTCATGAAAATTGCCAAAAAAATTAACGCAAAAAAAATATTAGATTTATGTACAGGAAGCGGAGCGATAGCAATATCACTTGCTAAATATATAGAAAATAGTCAAATTACAGCAACTGACATAAGTGAAGAGGCTTTAGCCATAGCGGAAAGGAATGCTAAAAATAACAAGGTGGATAAGCAAATTGCTTTTCTTTCTTCTAATTTATTTGAGGAATTACCAAAAGAAAAGTACGATATGATTGTGTCCAATCCACCTTATATAAAAAGAGAAATTGTGAAAACATTAGCAAAAGAGGTACAAAATGAACCACTTATGGCTTTAGATGGGGGCTGGGATGGTTTGGATTTTTATCGTAAAATCATTCATCAAGCAGATGATTTTCTGAAATATGGTGGTTATTTGTGTTTAGAAATTGGTTATGACCAAAAAGAGGACGTAATGAATTTGATAAAAAAAGAGGAAAAGTATACAGATACTTATTGTAAAAAGGATTTGTATGGGAAGGATAGAGTGGTTGTGACAAAACTATAGATTTCAATATATTTGACTTTTAAGTTTATAATATTTTTTATTCATAACTCCCAACTACATAACAGACTGTAACACAAATTTTTGTTAAAAATTTGCGAACAGTCTATAATTTATTGGTCCTCACGATTTGTTATTTCATAAAAAATATTATAAACTTAAAAAAGCAAGTAAAAGAAAAGAGGAGAGGTAAGATGTCATTTTCTTCTGATATTAAGCAAGAATTAAATAAAAATAGTAACTTATCCAACAACGAATTGGTAAAAAATGAATTAATGGGATATTTAATATCTGGGAATACCAGTGTAGTCAATCAGAAAGAAATCAAGTTTTCAACAGAAAGTGATTATAACATTAATCGCTTTTCTAAGCTTTTATCCAATTTAGAGATTAACCATAAAATAGACATATCACGGAAAAATATTTGTCATTACCGTTAAAAGAAAAGACATAAACATGGTTTCCATACAAAATAAAGAAATCTATTTAACATCTGAAATGAATGGGAAAGAAGAAAATGGAAAAGCAATAGTTAGAGGGGCTTTTATGGGGTCAGGTTCGGTTAATAATCCAGAAAAGGAATATCATTTAGAAATCAATGTAAGCAATCAGCAAAACCGAGATAAATTAGTAAACATATTGCAAACATTGGGGATCTCTGTAAAAACTTTCCAATTATCTATTTATATCAAAGAAGGCGAAGAAATTTCAAAATTTTTAGCCCTAATAGGAGCAGGTAAAGCCGTCATGCAATTTGAAGATATTCGAATCCAAAAAGAAATGAGAGGGAAAGTCAATCGATTGGTGAATTGTGAAACAGCCAATTTAAATAAAACCATCAATGCTTCCATTCAACAAATTGCAGCTATCAAAAAACTACAAGAAACAGGAAAATTTCAAAAATTAGACGAAAATTTAAAAGAGATTGCTAGGTTACGATTAGAAAATCCAGATATGCCATTAATTGAATTAGGAAAATTATTAAAAGAACCAATCGGCAAATCAGGAGTCAATTATCGATTAAAAAAGATTATGGAGATAGCAGATGAAAAGTAAAGAGTTAGGCATTTATATTCATATACCATTTTGTAAAAGTAAATGTTATTATTGTGACTTTGTATCTTATACAGACCGATGTAGTCAAGTGGAGAACTACATACAAGAGTTAATGAATGAAATAGAACAATATGATATTAGTAATTATGATGTTACAACCATTTATATAGGGGGAGGAACCCCTTCTTTTATTCATGAAAAATATATCGGACAATTATTAGAAAAGCTAAAAACAAAATTAAAAAACAATCAAACTAAATTTGAGGACATAGAGATTACCATAGAAATCAATCCAGGAACGGTTAGTAGAGAAAAATTAGAATCATACAAAAAATCAGGTATCAATCGAATTAGCATTGGTTTGCAAAGCACCAATGACAATTTGCTAAAACAGATAGGGAGAATCCATAGTTATGCAGAATTTCTAGAAGCTTATCAATTGGTAAAAGAAATAGGTTTTGAAAATGTCAATATAGACCTTATGATAGGATTACCGAATCAGACGATTCAAGATATGAAAGAAACATTAGAAGAAGTCCAGAAATTGAAGCCGAGTCATGTGAGCGTATATTCGCTAATCTTAGAAGAGAATACCAAAATGGAAAAAATGGTTACCACAGGAGAGTTGCAATTGCCAGAGGAAGAGCTAGAAAGACAGATGTACTGGTATGTGAAAAATACATTAGAATTGAATGGATACAAGCATTATGAAATCTCTAATTTTGCTAAAAAGGGGAAAGAATCGAAACATAACTGGAATTGCTGGGAACAAAAGGAATATATCGGATTAGGAGCCACAGCGCATTCCTATTTAAAGGGGATTCGCTATTCTAATTCGGCTTTTACCGAAGCGGGAGAGTGGAGTTTTAAGGATAAAATTATTCAAGAAAAGCAAACGCTAGAAGAACAGAAAAAAGAGTATATGTTATTAGGATTACGAAAAATAGAGGGAGTGAGTATTCAAAAATTCAAAGAAAGGTTTGTGGAAAATCCCATTTTTTTGTTTCGAGAAGAGATTGAAAAATTGGTAAAGCAAAATTTGCTAGTAGTGGATGGTGATTGGATTCGATTGACTAATAAAGGAATGGATGTGGCTAATTTAGTGTGGGAGGAATTTGTTTAAATTTACATACCTTGGTGTCACAACCCTTTAAATGATGTAGGTTGTTCCAATTCGCACTCGCTTTGCTCGTTTTGCTGTCCACTGTTAAAGCTTTGCTTGTTACAGTGGCAGTATGCAGTGGCTGGTCGCTTACGCGGTATTTTTAAAAATAATATATTAAACTTTCACTATAAAAAGCAATATTAATAACGCTGAACAGTAACGAATAATTATTAAAAAAAGATTAAATTTTTGAAAAAACATTGCATAATTTTAACAATAATAGTATAATAGTAAATGTAGCATAATAATATTATTATAAAAATAATATTAAAAAGAGAGGTAAAAAAATGGATTATTTATATATACTAAGAGAAGCGCTTGTGTGGACAATAACGATATTTTGGTTATATCAAATCATGGTAAGTTTATGTTCTTTAGTAAAAATAAAAGACAAACCACTAAAAATAAACAAAGACCATAGATTTATGGCAATTATACCAGCACATAATGAAGAAACCGTTGTAGGGAATCTAGTAGAAAGCTTAAAAAAGCAAAATTATAACAAAGAATTATACGATATTTATGTCATTGCAGATAATTGTACTGACAACACAGCACAAGTAGCTAGAGAAGCAGGAGCTATTGTATATGAAAGATATCATGTAAGTAAAAAAACAAAAGGGCATGCTTTAGATTGGTTTTTACAACAAAAAATAGAAGAAAATGCTCCTTATGATGCGTTTTTTGTATTTGATGCGGATAACATTGTAGCCCCAGATTTTATCAAGAATATGAATAAAAAATTATGTCAAGGAGAAGATGTTGTACAAGGTTATAGAGATATTAAAAATCCAACCGATAGTTGGATAACAGCAGGGTATGCTATCTTTTATTGGACCATGCACAGATTTTATCATTTAGCAAGATATAATTTAGGCTTATCACCATTATTAAATGGTACAGGATTTATGGTAAGATTTGATGTTGTTAAGCCAGAGGGTGGATTAAAAACAGTTACCTTGACAGAAGATATAGAATTTTCCTTAAAAAGAATTATCAAAGGAAAAAGATTAGGTTGGGCAACGGATGCGATTGTTTATGATGAGCAACCAGTAGGATTTAAACAAAGTTGGTCACAAAGAAGCAGATGGACAGTAGGACATATGCAATGTATTAAGGAATATACAAAACAATTAGCAGTAGCAGCACAAGAAAATAAAACGATGATGAATTTTGATGGATTATTATATATTGTAGGTAGTATACCAATGTTTATCATTACATTAGTATTATTAGGAACTAATTTCCTAATGTATGCAGGAAACGGAATGACAGAATTAGAATTAATGATGAATATATTAAGATATCTAGTACCAACCTTTTTACTACCAATTGGAACAGCATTGATTGTTATGTTATTAGATAGACGACCAATTAAGCCAATGTTAAAAGGATTAGTATGTTATCCATTGTTTATGGGGTCTTGGCTAGTGATTAATTTTAAATGTTTATTTAAAAGAGAAACAACTTGGGAAAAAATCAATCATGTTAGAGATATTAAGATTGGTGACGTCGGAGAAGCAGAAGAAACAGTGGAAATATTAGAAAAAGTTTAAAAAATATGAAAAAAGGCTTGCATTTATACCAAAAAATGGGTATAATAGTACAAGAAACATAAAATACAGCAAGAGTGGGAACAAATCCCACTCTTGATTTTTGGGAAATAGATTGGGACATGGGACATGGGGACGTAGATAATGTCCCTATAATCTAATTAAGCATAAATAAACAAATTAAATAATTTGGAGATAGGGACATTATCTACGTCCCCATGTCCCAAGCTCCTAATAAAGGAGGAAGATTTGGCAAGTATAGAAGAAAGAGTAGAGGCTTTAATCAAGCCAACCATTGAAAAAATGGAATATGACTTATATGATGTAGAATATGCGAAAGAAGGTAAAAATTATTTTTTACGAATACTGATAGACAAACCAGAAGGAATTGATTTAGAGGATTGCGAGAAAGTAAATAATGCGATTAATGATTTATTAGATGAAGCAGATTATATCAAAGAACAATACTTTCTAGAGGTATCTTCACCTGGCATTGAAAGAGTATTAAGAAAGAATAAGCATATCGAACAAAATATAGGGAAAGAAATTCAAGTTAAATTATTCAAAAAAGATGAAAGACGGAAAAAAAGAATATCAAGGAATCCTGTTAGGATGGAAAGAAGAAATACTAACCATAGAAAGTGAAGTAGAAGAAATAGAAATCGAACGTAAAAATGTAGCACAAATAAAGACAATTTATCATTGGTAAAGGAAAGGAAAGTGATTAAAAAATGAAGGAACAAGCAATTGACAATAAAGAATTAATTTTAGCATTGGAGGAATTAGAAAAAGAAAAGGGAATTCAGAAGGAGTATTTATTAGAATCCATTGAAACAGCATTAGTAACAGCCTATAAAAGAAACTTTGAGTCATTAGAAAATGTAAAAGTACAAATGGACCAAAAAACAGGTGCCACTCATGTATATGCCTTAAAAAAAGTAATGAAAAGGGTAAATGATAAAGATGTGCAAATCAATGTAAAAGAGGCACAAAAAATCAATCCAGATTACAAAGAAGGAGATATGGTTGAAATAGAAATTGTGCCAAGAGATTTTGGTAGAATTGCAGCACAGACAGCAAAACAAGTTATCATCCAAAAATTAAGAGAAGCAGAAAGAGAAATTATTTATACAGAATTTAATGATAGAAAAGGAGAAATTGTCTCTGGTTTAGTTCAAAAAGCAGACCACAATATTGTAGTAATGGATTTAGGAAAGTTGGAAGGAGTAATGCCTTCCAAAGAACAGATTCCAACCGAGCATTACCATGTCAATGACAAAGTAAAAGGGTATGTATTAGAAGTGGAAAAAGGTGCAAAAGGAGCCCCACAAGTAATTGTATCTAGAAGTCATCCTGATTTTGTAAGAAAATTATTAGAATTCGAAATACCAGAAATTTATGAGGGAGTAATCGAAATCAAGAGTGTTTCTAGAGACCCAGGATATAGAAGCAAAGTAGCAGTATATTCGCCAGACCCTAATATTGACCCAGTAGGTTCATGTGTTGGACAAAAGGGAGTAAGAATTCAAAATGTAATCAACGAACTAAATGGAGAAAAAATTGATGTTATAGAATGGAATGAAGACCCATCTATCTATATTGCTTCTGCCTTACTTCCAGCTCAAATATTGGCAGTGGATATTAAGGAGGAGGAAAAATTTGCTCAAGTCATTGTGCCAGATGACCAATTATCATTAGCTATTGGAAAATCAGGACAAAATGCAAGATTGGCAGCTAGATTGACAAATTGGAAAATAGATATTAAGTCAGAAACACAATTTAGAGAAATGTTAATGAATGCACAAAGTCAAGAAGCAGAAGAAACAGTAAATGAAATTGTAGAAGAAGCACAATCAGAGAACGAAGAATAAGCGAATTAGTATAGACATACAATAAAAAGGAAGGACACGTTTGAAAGATAATCGCCATTTTGCTAAAGCTGTTCGAGTGAAACGAGTTACAGATTTAGTATGCAATTTGCAAAGCAAATTGTATTCCTTAGAATAGCCTAGCCAAATAACAATTCTCTTCCAAACGAGGAAAAATAAAGTTATGAAAAATCAACCACAGAGAACTTGTATGGGATGTAATAGCAAAAAGGATAAAAGAGATTTGATTCGAATTGTAAAAAATAAAGAAAATGAAATCAGTATTGATAGAACGGGAAAGCAAGAAGGTAGAGGTGCTTACTTATGTGATGATATACAATGCTTAGAAAAAGTCATCAAATCCAAAAGATTAGAAAAAATATTAGATAGTAAAATAGCAGAAGAAATTTATGAAAATTTAAGAGGTGTGATTCTTGATAAATAATAAAATATTAGGTTTAATCGGATTAGCAGCAAGAGCTAGAAAGGTTTGTTTTGGAGCAGATAGTGTAGCATTACAAGTCAAAAAGAAAAAAGTTCACTTAATCATAGTAGCCAAAAATGCATCCGATAGAACCAAAGACAAATTTAGAAATATAAGTGACGAATATGATATACCAATTATCATAGAAGGAGAGATTGAAATTTTGAGCAAAGCCATTGGAAAATCCAATAAAGCAATTATTGGAATAGAAGATAGTCATTTAGCCAGCGAAATACAAAAAATAAATAATGGGGGTGAACTTATTGGGTAAGATAAAAATACATGAAATTGCAAAGAAATTAGGCTTAACCAGTAAAGAAATATTAGATGTAGCAACTAAATTAAAGATAGACGTAAAAAGTCATTTGAGTGGAGTAGAGGAAGACGAAGCAAAGAAAATAGAAAGTGCATTAACTAAAAAAGAAGGAAAAAAGAAAGAGGAAAAGGAAAAAAACGTGAAAAAAGAAGAAAAGGCACCAGTTATCATTAGAAGAGAAGTTATTATAGCACAAGAAGAACCAGAAAAGAAAACAGAAGTAGTGAAAAAACAAGAAAAGAAAAATAATGTTGGTTTTGTGGAAAGAAGACAAAACAAAGATTATAATATCGTTTATCGTAATAAGCCAAATAAACCAATGACGGTTAGTGAATTATTTGGTCTTAAAAAAGAAGAACCAAAACAGGAGGAGCTAGTTAAAGAAGAGATACAACCAAAAGTAGAACCTGTTAAAACGAACGTAGAAGAGAAACAAGAGCCAACCACACCAAGAGTACAAACAAAGGAAGCCCCTAGAACTAGAAATACAGAGAGACCATTGAATCAAAATAGAGACAATAGAAATAATAACTATAATAATAGAAATAGAAATCAAAATAACTCCAATAATAATTATAGAAATAATAATTTCAACAGAAACCATAATGACAATAGAGGAAATTATAATAACAATGGTAATAATAGATTTAATAATAATAGAAATAATGGGGAAAGATATGGAAGAAGACCATTAGATGAAAAGGGAATTGAGAAAAACATCAAAAACATTATGGCAGTAGAGACTGGCGAAAAAGAAAATGTAAGAGAATACAACAGAGGGCAAGATAAGCAAAGAAATAATAGATTTGATGAAAATAGAACCAATAAGAAATCCAAAACCAGAAGAAATAATGCTGGAAATGATTTTGACGAGGGTAAATTAAAAAATCTAAAACAAACCAATCGTTTATCCAATATGTTTGATGACCAAGATGGTGGTATGTTAGATTACTATGATTTAACAACAGAGCGTGGAAGAAGAGGAAAGAAGAGAAATAACAAAAATCAAGAAGAAAGAACAAAACAAAAAATCTTCAAATTAACCGATATTGAAATCCCAGAAAGTATTACGGTAAAAGACTTTGCTGCTGAAATGAAAAAAACAACAGCTGAAGTTATCAAAAAATTATTAGGTTATGGAATCATGGCATCTATCAACAATGAGGTTGATTTTGATACCGCTTATCTGATTGCACAAGAATTTGGAATTAATGCTACGAAAAAAGAAACCGTAACAGAAGAGGACATTTTATTTGATGATTCAGAAGATAGAGCAGAAGATTTAGAGACAAGACCACCAGTTATTGTTGTTATGGGACACGTAGACCATGGTAAAACTTCATTGTTAGATGCGGTTAGAAAAACCAATGTCATTGAAGGAGAAGCAGGTGGTATTACCCAAGCGATTGGTGCGTATAAAGTAAAAGTAAAAGATAGAGAAATTACTTTCTTAGATACACCAGGGCATGAAGCCTTTACAGCCATGAGAGCAAGAGGGGCTCAAATTACTGATATTGCTATTTTAGTCGTGGCTGCCAATGATGGCGTAAAACCACAAACGATAGAAGCGATTAATCATGCTAAATCAGCAGAAATACCAATCATTGTAGCAGTCAATAAAATGGATTTACCAGATGCCAATATGGATAAAGTAAAACAAGAATTAATGGCGTATGAATTGGTACCAGAAGAATGGGGAGGAGACACTATTTTTGTGCCAATCTCTGCTAAGAAAAATGAAAATATTGACCAATTATTAGAAATGGTATTATTAGAAGCCGATGTTTTAGAATTAAAAGCAAATCCAAATAAACAATCCAAAGGAACTGTCATCGAAGCAAGACTAGATAAGGCAAAGGGTGCTATTGCGACGATGTTGGTGCAAAGAGGAACATTAGATGTGGGAGATACGATTGTAGTAGGTTCATCCATTGGTAGAATCAGAGCCATGAAAGATGACAAAGGTAAAAGCGTAAAAGCTGCTGGTCCTTCTACACCAGTAGAAATTATGGGACTAACGGAAGTACCATCAGCAGGAGATACTTTCTATGAGGTTAAAAATGAAAAAATGGCAAAACATCTAATTGAAAGAAGAAAACGTCAAGAAAGAGAAAAGGCAATTAATAGCACAACGAAAGTAACGCTAGATAATCTATTTAGTCAAATGGAAGAAGGAAATCTAAAAGTATTGAATTTAATTGTAAAAGCAGATGTACAAGGTTCCGTAGAAGCAGTAAAACAGTCTTTAGAGAAATTAGCGAATGAAGAAGTTAGAGTGAAAGTAATTCACGCAGCAGCAGGAGCGGTTAATCAATCGGATGTTACACTTGCTAAAGTGTCAAATGCTATTATCATTGCCTTTAACGTAAGACCAGATAATATGGCAAAAGAAATGGCAGAAAAAGATGAAGTAGAAATTAAACAATATTCTATCATTTATCAGGCCATTGAAGATGTAGAAGCTGCTATGAAGGGAATGTTAGACCCAGAATTTGAAGAAAAAGTAATTGGAAATGTGGAAGTAAGACAAACCTTTAGAATTTCTAATGTGGGAACTATTGCAGGTGGCTATGTACTAAGTGGAAAAGTAGAGAGAAATGCAGGCGTGAGAGTGATTCGAGAGAATGTAGTTATTCATGATGGTCATTTGGCAACTTTGAAGAGGTTTAAGGATGAGGTAAAAGAAGTCGGTAAAGGCTTTGAGTGTGGTATACAAATCGAGGATTATAACGATATCAAGGAAGGCGACACGATTGAGGTGTATGTCATGGAAGAAATTAAAAGATAATATACTACTTTTGCTTCGTTTTAAGCAAAATTGTCCCCACTGGTTCTGGGATAAAATGGGGACAAAGAATAGGAGGAAATTAAAATGCCCAATAAACATAAAATGAGAAAAAGTTATTATGAAAAAATGCAAGAATGGAAGAAAAAACAAGAATTAGAAAAGGATGCGAAGAAACTTGATATACAAAAGGAAAGAATCATAAGAGATTATCAAAATATAGGTAGAACGGATTTTCAAGAGCCACAATGTGATGAAGAAAGATAAAAAGGGAGGAAGATAAGATGCCAGAGAACCAAGCAAGATTAGGTCGTATTGAAGAAGAATATAGAAAAGAGCTTAGTCAAATTATCGGTTATGAGTTAAAAAATCCGAATGTGACAGGTTTAATTAGTGTGACAAAAGTAAAAGTTAGTAATGACCTTAAATATGCTAGGGTGTATGTTAGTATATTAAATGCAAAGAACTTGAAAGATACGTTAGCAGGACTTAAAAAGTCATCTGGTTTTATTAGAAGCGAATTGGCGAAAAGAGTCAATTTGAGAAATACACCAGAGTTAGTGTTTGAGTTGGATGATTCATTGGAATATGGGGCAAAGATAGATACGATATTGAAGGAGATTATGCCTAAAAAAGAGGATTAACTTTTTCATAACGAATGAAATAAATTAGGAGGAAAGAAAATGACTTTAGATGAAATTTTAGAAGAAATAAAAAAAGCAGAAAGTATCGTTATTTTAACCCATGAGTCACCAGATGGAGATGCTATGGGGAGTAGCTTAGCTATGAAATTAATGTTACAAGAACTAAATAAGCAATCAGATGTCATCATTCCAGAATATCCAAGAATGTTTCAATTTTTGCCATCAGCTAGTGACATTAAAATGGACTCTGAAAGAAAGAAATATGACTTAGCCATTTCGGTAGATTGTGGTAACTTTAAGAGACTGGCAAAAATTGAATATTTTGAAAATGCTCAAAAAACAATTGTAATTGACCATCATGGAAGTAATAATATGTATGGAGACTTAAACTACGTGAATCCAGCATCACCAGCTTGTTGTGAAATATTAATCAGTATGGCAGAATATTTTGGTGTTAAAATTACAAGAGAAATAGGAACTTGTATTATGACAGGAATTATCACAGATACAGGTGGTTTTCGTTATAGTGGCATTACACCAGATACTTTTGAATATACAGCTGAATTGATTCGAGTAGGAGTTGATATTCCCGATATTTATAAAAGGACAATGGGAACCAAGACAAAAGCAAACTTTGAATTAACGAAAAGAGTAGTCGATAGAATGGAATTACTAGAAGATGGAAAGGTTTCTTTTAGTTATATGACATCTCAAGATGAACGAGAAGTCAATGCAGAACCAGGGGACCACGATGGATTAGTGAATATTGGAAAAGATATTGAAGGAGTACAAGTTGCTATCTTTATTAGACAAAAAGAGGATGAAGATGTTTACAAAGTATCATTACGTTCGGAAGATGGTATTAATGTATCTGATATTTGCTTATTATTTGGTGGTGGCGGACATAGCAGAGCAGCAGGAGCATTAGTAAAAGGAAATATACAGGAAGTAAAAGAAAAATTAATGAAAGAAATAAAAAAATGGATGGAATCATAATTATCAATAAATCAAAAAATTGCACATCACATGATATCGTACAAAAAGCAAAAAAGATATTTCATGAAAAAGTAGGACATACAGGAACATTAGACCCAATGGCAACTGGTGTGTTGCCATTATTAATAGGAAAAGGTACGTTGTGTTCAAAATATCTAATCCATCATGATAAAGTGTATGATGTGGAATTAACACTAGGAGTAAAGACCGATACCGCAGACAGTGAGGGGGCTGTAACGGAACGAAAAGACATACCACAAGAAATTTTTCAAAAGGATAAGATAGAAGAAATACTAAAATGTTTTATAGGAAAACAAGAACAAATACCACCCATGTATTCGGCGATTAAAGTAAAAGGGAAAAAATTGTATGAGTATGCACGTAAAGGGCAAACCATAAAAATACAACCAAGACAAATTGAAATTTATGAAATAAAATTACTACAAACGGAAGAAGAACAAAAACAAATTCGATTTCGAGTCGCATGTTCAAAAGGTACTTATATTAGGAGCTTGTGTGAAGATATTGCAGAGAGATTGGGAACAGTTGGTTACATGTCTGGTTTAAATCGAATGCAAGTAGGAGATTTTAAGATAGCAGATGCAGTAGACATGGATGAATTAGAGAAAAACATACAAGATACAAAATTTGTAGAACGACATTTTATTACGTTAGAAAAGTTGTTTCAAGAAAATGGGTCTATCCATTTAGATGATAGAAAGCTACAATTGTTTTTAAATGGTGTTAGATTAACACAAAAAATAAAATATGGAAATTATCGAATTTATCATAATGATATTTTTATAGGAATCGGAGTCGTCGAAAATCAATTATTAAAAAGAGATATTGTATTAAATTTTTAATTTTTATTCGTTTTATATATTGAAAAGTTTTAATTAATAATGTAAAATAAAAACAAATAAAGAAGAAAACTATAATAAAGGAGAAGCGGAATATGGGAGATAGACTGAAACAAGAGAGAGCAATAACATTAATTACACTTGTAATAACTATTATTGTATTATCAATTTTAGCAGGAATAACGATAGCAACATTAACAGGAGAAAATGGAATAGTAACAAAGTCAATTAGTAGCAAAGAGAAAAGAATAATAGCAGAAGAAAAAGAGCAAATTAGGTTAGCCTATAATGCGGCAATGATGAAGCAATATGAAGCGGGGAATAATTTTAGCATTACAGCAAGTGAATTGCAAATACAATTAGATGCACTAAATGTAGTGACGACAGTAGATGGAGAGCCAATTACAGTAACTTTTGATAAAAGTAAGAATATATATACAGTCGAAAGTAATGGAAATATAACAGGGCCAAAAAATTCAGGTGGAGAGATAGAAGAAAAGCCTTTGCAAGAAATTAGTTCAATGCATTATGGAGAATACATTGATTATAAAGTAGATTTGGGAATAGATGGAGACCAAGATGGAGATACTAATGATATAGATGATTGGAGAATTTTTTATAAAGATGATAGTGGAAATATATTTATTATAGCAGCAGATTATTTACCAAATAGTAAATTACCATCTCAAACTAATATGGGGACAGCAAGAGACTATCCATATTCAGCATATTGGCCATCAGCAAGTAATTTGACAAGGGCAGGCTCATCGGCAATTAGTAGTAATGTAGCAAAGAAGTATATGTTTAGTTGGCTAACTCATAATTTGTATAATACAAATCAGAATGTAAAGGCAGTAGCAGCTTTATTAGACACAGCAGCATGGGAGAGTTTTGCAACAGGAATAAGCGGAGCAGAAGCAATAGGAGGACCAACACTAGAGATGTATGTAGCAAGTTGGAATGCAAAAGGATATACAACTATATATTGTAATAATAGTACAAATGTAGGATATTATGTAGGAACAGATAATAGGCCAACAAATTATTTATTAAATATATCATCTGATATAGATGGATATGCAGATACATTATATTATCCACATACAAGTGCTTTTGGTAATTGTTCTGGATACTGGTTGGCTACACCTTCAGCTGAAAGTAATACTTATTTAATGGGACTGGACTTTACAGGTAGTATCCAACGTAGTGTTTATGATGGTAATTACTATGGTGTACGTCCTATAGTTTCTCTACCACCTGAAACTAAAGTAACAAGAGGAAAAGATGGGGTTTGGGAAATACTACAATAAGTAATAATTAATATAAAATTTAGTGAACATGGATAAAATATTTAATAGAAATTAGTAATATAAAAAAATCATCTTCATATATTTAAAAGGAAATGAAGGTGATTTTTTTGTATTGTATACAAGAGGCTGACAAGCCCAATTTTATTTTTAAAATATTTAATGTGATTCAATTAAGAGAAGACAAAATTATTTTGCCAATTGGAGCAGAAAAAATATCCAGCAGAAAAGCATTTAAATTAGCCAGAAAAACAAAAAAGATATTAGATAAAACAATTAGTAAAAGAATTGTGATTAGTCAAAACATACAAAAGCAACAAGAGTATGTCAATTTATTACATTCTTATTCTTTGGAAATAGCAGAAGGAAAATGGCTATTTGAAGCACTTTCTAGCAAAGTGTTAGATTATATTTTAGGAAAAAAACAAATGAAAAAAGAAGAAACACAAATATCTATTTTAGTCAACGATGTAACAGAAAATATGCTGGCTAATATAAGAAAAATAGCAAAAGAATATAAAAGAATTAATATCGTAACCAATCATATTCAAAAATTTAGAAAGATAGAAAAACAAATATTGGAACAAGATGGTATCATGATAACAGTAGGCAATAATAAAAGAAAAGGTTTAGCAAAGTCTAACTTGATTTTAAATGTGGATTTTCCTTCTGAATTAATCAATCAATATAATATTTATGAAAATGCAATTATTGTTAATCTTAGAGGAAATGTAAAAATAGAAAAGAAAAGGTTTAATGGAATATGTATCAATGATTATGAGATAGAATTCCAAGACAGAGAGGAATTTGATTATGATAAAAATACAAAATATAAAGCATCGGAAATATATGAGGCTCAAATGAATAAAAAACAACCTTTTCAAGAAATTATGAAACAAGTGGAAAAAGATAGAGTGAGGATTGTTCAATTGGTTGGAATGAATACTATTGTTTAAGACATAGGACATAGGACATGGGGACGTAGATAATGTCCCTATCATAAATAATGCATCAATTTAATGTGTTATCTATTATTTTTTTACACCTTGTGTGTCGCAACCTTGAGTTCTTTAACATAGTAGGTTGCTCCAATCGCACTCGCCAAAGGCTCGTTTGTTCGCTTACGCGGTGTTGCAAAAATAATAGATAACACATTAAGTTAGCAATTTTGAGTATTTAGGGACATTATCTACGTCCCCATGTCCTCTGTCTCCAAAATCATTTCTTAAAAATTCTAATAAATGCTTTCCTTTTTTTAAAAAATATAATATAATGTATTTGTCAAATTATAAAATTGGCAAGGGGGAAACAAAAATGCCAAGTAATAAGGGAAAACATACGGATAATAGAGAAAAGACGAAACCACGTAAAGTAGCCAATAATAAAAAAAGAGAAACGATGCAAAAGAAGAAATCAGGAACCAAGACACAAGCGAAGAAACCAGAAGTTAGAAAGTCACAAAAGAATAAATTTTCGAATCGACATCCAAAATTAGTATTAACATTGAAAATAATGTTAGTTCTATTTTTGTTGTTATGCGTGATTGGAGCGGGAATTGTTGCAGGAATGTTTTTTGGACTATTTGGTGATGAATTTGAAATCACAAAAGAAGAATTAAAAATAGGAGCAGCCAATTCGGTTATTGTAGATAATAATGGAGCGGTTATTGCTAACTTAAGTGGTGACGAAAAGAGAAAAGTTATTACATTAGAGGATATGGCAGATTATTTACCAAAAGCCTATGTAGCAATTGAAGATGAGAGATATTATAAACATAGTGGAGTCGATTTTAAAAGAACAGCAGGAGCGATTGTAAATACAGTGTTTAGAAAGAGTTCTTATGGAGGAAGTACCATTACACAACAATTGGTAAAAAATATTACAAAAGATGATGAAGCATCTGGTATGGAAGGCATTATGAGAAAGGTAAAAGAATGGGCAAAAGCCTACCAAGTAGAAAGAATGATATCCAAAGACCAGATTTTGGAGTTGTATTTAAACATTTTATTTGTAGGTTCTAGCAATTTACATGGTGTGGAATTAGGAGCAGAGTACTATTTTAATAAAAGTGCAAAAGATTTAGATTTAGCAGAATGTGCTTTTATGGCAGGAATTAATAGTTCGCCAAATGCTTATGACCCATTTGATGCCAGTAAAGATAACACAGAAAAAATAAAGAATAAAACAAAAACGGTTTTAGCCAAAATGAAGGAACTTGGTTATGTGACAGACCAACAAGAATATGATACAGCCATTGCAAAAACAGAAGCAGGATTACCATTCCAAAAAGGTGAAATGACAACATCTTCTGGTTATTCTTATCATACAGATGCTGTTATCGAACAAGTTATTTCACAGGTTATGGAAGAAAAAGATATTTCTAGGGAACTTGCTCGAAATTATGTATATAGTAGTGGGCTTACGATTTATTCGACAGTAGATGCTGGCATTCAAACACGACTAGAACAAGAAACCTTAAAAGATACTTATATCCGAGCAGGAAGAGATAAAAATGATAATGGCACTTTAAAAAATGAGCATACACAAGCAGCAATTGTAGTAATAGACCATAAAACAGGAAATGTTTTAGGGGTTTCAGGAGGATTAGGACAAAAAACAGGAGCTAACTTAAATAGGGCAACTCAGAGTAAAAGACAACCGGGTTCTTCTATCAAACCGATTGCAGATATAGCACCAGCTTTGCAAGAAAAAGTGATTACACCAGCGACAGTATACAATGATGTATTAACTGATTTTAATGGTTACCAACCTAAAAATGATGGTCATAATTACAGAGGTTTAATCAATATTCGAGATATTATTGCTTACTCCCAAAATGTACCAGAAGTGAAAATTATGAAAGAATTAACACCTGGTAAATCCATTGATTATTTACGAAACTTTGGTGTTACTTCATTGTATAAAGCAGAAGATAATCCTGTACATAATGACGAGAATTTGCCAATTGCTATTGGAGGATTGACAGAGGGAATTAGTCCATTAGAAATGGCGGGTGCTTATGCAACGATTGCTAATAATGGTGAATATATTAAACCAACCTTCTATACAAAAGTGCTAGATACGAATGGAAATACGGTATTGGTACCAGAACAAGAAAAAAGAAGAGTCATATCAGAACAAAATGCTTATCTTGTTAAATCTATCTTACAAGAACCAGTTAAAAAAGGAACGGCGACTTATTGTGCCATAGCTGACATGGATGTAGCAGCAAAAACAGGTACAACCGATAATAGTACCGATAGATGGCTTTGCGGATTTACACCATATTATACAGCGGCATGTTGGTTTGGTTATGACCAACAAGAAGAGGTAACAGGATTTGCTGTCAATCCAGCAGGACAAATTTGGGATGCGATTATGACAGATATTCACAAAGGATTAGCTGGTAGTACTTTTACGAAACCAAATGGTATTGTGGAACAAGCGGTTTGTAAATCAACAGGATGTTTAGCAACGACAGGATGCCCTGCCTATACAGAAATGTTTACAGCAGATAATTTGCCAGAAAAATGCGAAGGAAAAAGGAGTTCACAAACAATTTGTTCGGAATCAGGGAAAGTAGCAACGCCATATTGCTCACAATATGTAGCAACCAGTGTGAATAATTATGGGGGATTTGTACCAAAAGAAAAATTGCAGTTATGGAAGGCGGTTAGTGGTTCTAATTATTCGGGAAAGGGTAAAATAACAGAGACTTGTCCAATTCATACCAAACCAAAGGAAGAGGAAAAACCAAAACCAAAAGAGAATAAAGTAGATAATAAAAAAAATAATACAGCCAATAAACCTCCAGTAAATACGAATAACACAAATACGAATACCAATAAAACAACCAGTACGAATAAAACAAATACCAATAGTTCAATTACCACAACACCTACTCAAAAACCAGATGCTGGAACTACTAATACCAATGGTTCAACAAGTACTCTCCAAAAGCCAGGAAATCAGTAAAAAATAAAAGAAAGAGGTAGACATTTTGGATATTTATTTTTACAATACGTTGACAAAAACAAAAGAGAAATTTCAGCCAATCGATGAGAAAGAGGTAAAAATCTATTCTTGTGGACCAACGGTTTACAAAGATGCTACCATTGGAAACATGAGAACCAACCTATTTCAAGATGTTTTAAGAAGAACTTTAAGGTATAATGGTTATGCCTTAAAACATGCTATGAACATAACAGATGTTGGACATTTAGTTTCGGATGGTGATGAAGGGGAAGACAAAATGTTAAAATCAGCGAGAGAAGAACATAAGTCACCAATGGAAATTGCCGAACATTATACTCAATTATTTTTCCAAGATTTACAAGCTTTAAATATCGAAACACCTGAAATTGTTTGCAAAGCGACAGACCATATTCAGGATATGTTATCCTATGTAGAAGCATTAATGGAAAAAGGATATGCCTATGAAACTTCAACAGCGATTTATTTTGATATAGCGAAATTAGACCAATATCCCATTTTATCTGCTATTGATTTAGATGAGCAAAAAGCAGGTGCTAGAGTAAATGTCGACCCAGAAAAAAGAAGCCCCTATGATTTTGCATTATGGATTAAAGCCCCTGAAAATCATTTAATGAAATGGGATAGCCCATGGGGATTAAGTTATCCAGGATGGCATATTGAATGCTCTAGCATGGGGCAAAAATATTTAGGAGAACAATTTGATATTCATACAGGAGGAATTGACTTAATACCAACGCATCATGAAAATGAAATCGCACAAAGCAAAGGAAAATGTGGAAAAGTACCTGCTAATTATTGGATGCATGGAGAATACTTGCTAATTGACGGTGGAAAAATGTCAAAAAGCTTGGGCAATGTGTATTTAATAAAGGATTTGATAGAAAAAGGATATGACCCATTGGTATATCGATTATTTAGTTTTTCGAGCCATTATCGAAATAAACTGAATTTTACTTGGGATGCAATGGAGGCATCTTATAAGTCATTGGAGAGACTAAAAAATGGCTATCAATTGCATTTAACAGGAAAAGACAAAATAGAAAATGATAAGATAGAAGCATGGGAGAAAAAATTTCATGAGACTATTAATGATGATTTAAATATGCCAGCAGCAATGGGAGTGGTTTGGGAAGTAGTAAGACAAGAAAAGAAATCTCCTAAATTGGCAGAGTTATTGGCTAAGTTTGATACGGTTTTGGGATTAAAAATAGAAGAGGCTATGCCAAAACAACAAGATGATATACCACAAGAAATTTTAGATTTAGTGGAAGAAAGAAAACAAGCAAGAGCGAATAAAGATTGGGCAAAATCGGATGAGTTAAGAGATTTAATTCAAAACAAAGGCTATGAAATAAAAGACACAAAAGAGGGAGCAGAAATAAGGAAAATATAATGAAAAAACGTAAGAAAGGTGGAGATTGAGAAATGGCAGTTTTATTACCAGGAGGAGCAGGATTTATTGGAAGTCACACTGCGGTAGAATTATTAGAACAAGGAAAAGAAATTATTATTCTAGATAACTTTTCCAATAGTAATGCAAAAGTATTAGAATCCATTAAAAAGATAACAGGAAAAGATTTTAAATTTTATGAAATGGATTATAAAAATAGGGAGCAACTAGAGAAGGTATTTGAAGAAAATCAAATTGAGGCAGTGATTAATTTTGCTGGTTATAAAGCAGTAGGAGAATCGGTTCAAAAACCAATTGAATACTATCATAATAATATTTCAGGAGCATTAGTGTTATTAGACACGATGAGAAAATATGGTTGTAAAAAATTCATCTTTAGTTCTTCTGCTACTGTATATGGAGAACCAGAAACCATTCCTTTAACAGAAGAATGTAGGACGGGAGGAACAACGAATCCATATGGTACGACTAAATTATTTATTGAACAAATTCTAAAAGATATTTATCAATCAGATAACACATGGGATATTTGCATTTTAAGATATTTCAATCCAGTAGGAGCTCATGAAAGTGGATTAATTGGAGAAGAACCACAAGGTATTCCGAATAACTTAATGCCATATATTGTTCGCGTAGCCAATGGACAATTAAAAGAGTTATCTGTATTTGGGAATGACTATGATACACCAGATGGAACTGGTGTTAGAGATTATATCCATGTAGTAGATTTAGCCAAAGGACATTTAAAAGCTTTAAATAAATTAGATAAAGAAGGACAAGGCTTATATATCTATAATTTAGGAACAGGGACAGGTTATAGTGTATTAGATATGGTGAAAGCATTTGAAAAGGCAACTGGTAAACCAGTGCCTTACCAAATAGCACCTAGAAGAGCAGGAGATATTGCTACTTGCTATGCAGACCCTCAAAAAGCAAAGAGTGAGTTAGGTTGGGAAGCAACCAAAACATTAGAGGATATGTGCCGAGATGCTTGGCATTATATTGTGAGACAAGAGGGACAGGTTTGAAATGTCTCAAAGGAGGAAACATGACAAATTTTAAACAAGAAATTGCGAAACAAATTGCCAAAGCAACTAATTTAGATGAAAAAGAATTAGAAGCATACATAGAAATACCAAAAGACGTAAAAAATGGGGACTATGCATTTCCCTGTTTTCGTCTTGCCAAAGAGTTGAAAAAAGCACCGCCACAAATAGCCAATGAAATAAAAGACAAGTTAGTAATGGATGAAGCCATCATAGAAAAAGTAGAGGTGTTAGGTGGCTATCTGAATTTTTATAGCAATGGACAAGCTTTAGCCAAAGAAGTATTAACAGAGATAGATAAAAACGAAGCATATGGAAAATCAGAAATGGGAAAAGGCAAAAATATTTTAGTAGAATATTCTTCTCCTAATATTGCCAAACCATTCCATATTGGGCATTTAAGAACAACAGTGATAGGGTCAGCTTTATATAACATATATCAATATTTAGGATATCATACCATTGGTATGAATCATTTAGGAGACTATGGGACACAATTTGGAAAATTGATAGAAGGTTACAAAAGATGGGGGAATGAATATAATTTAGACGACAATCCTATTGAAGAATTAATGAAAATCTATGTTAGAATTAATGAACTTTGTAAAGAAGATGAAACGGTTCTAGATGCTTGTAGAGAGAACTTTCGATTATTAGAACAAAAGGATAGCTATTGTGTAGAATTGTGGGAAAGATTTAAAGCAGTCAGCTTAAAGGAATTTCAAAAAATCTATGATATGCTAGGCATTCGGGTTTGATGCTGTAATTGGAGAATCTTTTTACATTGATAAAATGGATAAGGTTTATGAATTATTGGAACAAGCTAATGTTTTACAAGAATCAGAAGGAGCTCAAATTGTTGATTTAGAAGATAAAGGATTAGGTGTTTGCATGATAAAAAAATCCAACGGTTCTAGCATCTATGTCACAAGAGATTTAGCTGCTATTCGTTATCGAGCAGAGACATATGATTTTGATAAATCTTTATATGTGGTAGCTTATGAACAAGCTTTGCATTTTAAACAATTATTTGAAGTGGCTAAGTATTTGGATATACCAGAAAAATGCAAACAAGGACTAAGACATGTACAATATGGCATGGTACGTTTAAGCACAGGAAAGATGTCTACGAGAGAAGGCAATGTGATTAAAGTGGAAGATTTATTAACAGAAGCGATTAGCAGAGTAGAGGATGTCATAAAAGAAAAGAATCCAGAAATGGAACATCCAGAAATAGAAGCGAAAAAAATTGGAATAGGAGCCGTTATTTTCCATAATTTAGCCAATACCATTATCAAAGACCAAGTATTTGATTGGGATAATGTATTGAATTTTCAAGGAGAAACAGGACCTTATATTCAATATACTTATGTAAGAACGAAAAGTGTATTAGAAAAAGTGGGATATTTGCCAAAAGTGGAGGAAATTAATACAGAAAAGTTATTAGATGAGTATTCACAAGCTGTTCTTAAGTTGATTTATGCTTTTCAAGATGTTTTAATACAGGTAACAGAGAAGGACGAGCCTTCTATTTTAGCAAGATATTTGATTGATTTGGCTAAGGCGTTTAGTAGTTTTTATAATGAGAATAAAATTATGGTCGAGGATAAAGAGTTGCAAGATGCTAGAGTTTACCTAACCTATAGTGTTGGCAAGGTTTTGAAAATAGGTGCAGGTTTATTGGGTATTGAAATGCCAAATAAGATGTAGTTTTATGTACAATAAAAGGAAAGGGGAAAAAGTATGAAATGTATTTTAATGAACAAGAATACTAAAGTTGCAACAATTGAGATAGATACAAAATTTAATATAATAAAAAAAATTTACAAAATACATAATATTGCATATGCTCCTCTTTTATTGAAAAATGCAGTAGAAGATAAATCATTAAACAATGAAAAGGAATTAAATAAATGGTTTAAAGGAAGAGGAATACCTTCATGGAGAAAAGATATAGAAAATTTATTAGAAAAGTTAAATATAAGTTCTCCGGAAGAATTACTAAATAAAGCATATGCATTATCACTTTCAGACCAATATTGGATAAAAGAACTAAAACAAAATGTTGAGTGGGAAAACATTAATTTTTTTACAAATGATTTTAAATATAAAGGTTATCTAAATATTTCTTTTTCATCATCATCTAATGAGGCAATAGATATAAAATCTCCTAATAATACAACAGATGGAATGCTTCAAAAAGCGTGGATTATTGAAAAAGGAAAGAGAGTACTAGTAAAAGGAACTTATTCACCAAGTATGCAAGAGCCAATTAATGAGTGGCTTGTATCACAACTATGTAAGAGATTAGGTTTTAATTATTGTAAATACGATATCGATATCATTGATAAAAAAATAGTTTCTAAATGTGAGTGCTTTATTAAAGAGAATGAAGAAATAATTACTGCATATGATATTTATCATTCAGAAAAAAAAGATAATCATACAAATGACTTTGATTATTATACCAATATTTTATTAAAACATGGAATCAATCATGCAAAAGAAGAATTAGAAAATATGTTTTTTATAGATTACCTAGTAATGAATTTTGATAGACATTTAAAAAACTTTGGGATAATACGTAATGTAGAAACACTAGAATGGGAAAAAGTAACTCCTATATTTGATACAGGAGAATGTATGGAATGTGATAAAACATTAGATGAAATTAATTTTTATGATAGAACAGGAAAATTCTTTTCATCGGTAGAAATGCCATTTTCAAAATATTTAAATTATATTAATGTAGCAAAATTTGATATTTCAAAACTGGATGGTTTAGTTGAGGAATACAAAAGTAAGTTAATAGAATATAGAAAATATACAGATATAACAGATAAACGAATCGATAAATTAACAACAGGATTACAATATAGAATAGATAGTATTAAAGCTTGTAAATAAAAATAATAAATAGTATAATAGTAATAAATTAAAAGTAAGGACGGAGGAATAAAAATGGCAGGAAAACATAGTTATGAGGAAGAAGAGGAATTACCAAAGGCATTTCAGAAGAATAGAGAAGATGAGGAATTGCCAAAAGCATTTCAAAAAAATAGGAGAGAAGAAAGGTCACAAATAATGAGAAAAGAAAATAATAATCGTACCAATCACAAAAAAGGAAAGAGGAAAAAAGGAAAATTAAAATTATTTGGGAAAATAGTTTTAGTATTAGTTATTTTATTGGCTATTTTAGTAGGAAGTATTTATTGGTTTATTAGTAATAAATTAGGAAAATTGCAACAAGTAGATATTGATGAAAGCGATTTAGGGATTTCAGATGAAGTGTCTGACAATTTATCTGGCTATCGAAATATTGCTATTTTTGGGGTAGATAGTAGAGATGATAACTTAGATAAAGGAAATAGAAGTGATTGTATTATTGTAGCAAGTATTAACAATAAAACAAAAGAGGTAAAATTAATTTCTGTTTATCGAGATACTTTTGTACAAATAGAAGGACATGGATTAGATAAAATAACACATGCTTATTCTTATGGTTCAGCACCACTAGCTATCAAGACATTAAATACAAACTTGGATTTAAATATTAAAGAATTTGTTACTGTTAATTTTGACTCTGTGGCAGAAGCGGTTGATAAATTAGGAGGAGTAAGTATCAATGTAGAATCACAAGAGGAATTAAAATACTTGAATTCTTATATCGATGAGACAGCCAGAGTAACAGGAAAATCAAATGCCAAAGTAACATCAACAGGTAGACAAACTTTAAATGGAGTGCAAGCAGTTGCTTATTCAAGAGTTCGTTATACAGCTGGTGGAGATTATAAAAGAACGGAGAGAATGAGAACGGTAATTGAGGCTATGACGAATAAATTGAAAACAAAAAATATAGGTGAAATGAATAGCTTTGTAGATTTTATTTTGCCAAAAGTATATACCAATATAACAGCAGGAGATATTTTTGCACTTATGCCAAGTGCTACTAGCTTTAAAATATCAGAAAGTATTGGTTGGCCATATGATACAAAGGGTATTACTTTAGACAGATGGTATGGTGTGCCAATTACGTTGCAAAGTAATGTAAGTCAACTACACAAAGAAGCTTTTGGAGAGCCAGATTATACACCATCAGAAACGGTAAGAACTATTAGTAATAGTATTGTTACCAAGACAGGGTATAGTAAATAAAATTTGTTATATAAATATTCACATAAAACGACAGCTTTGAGGAATAAAAATTTTTCGCAAAAATGTTTAATTGAATAAATACATA
>CAOKVW010000008.1 GCA_948472955.1 uncultured Clostridium sp.
ATATGATGGAAGTTATAACAATATATTTGAAGATGTATCATTTAATATAGATACTAATTGGAAATTAGGATTAATTGGTAGAAATGGTAAAGGAAAAACTACATTCTTAAAATTATTGCAGGGAAAATATGAGTATAAAGGAACAATATCTAAAAATGTTGATGTTGATTATTTTCCATTTGAAGTAACAAACAAAAATAAAATATCAATAGAGATAGTAAATGAAATTGCTCCAAATGTTGCAGATTGGGAAATTATAAAAGAGTTGAATTTGCTAAATAGCGATACAGGAATATTATATAGGAACTTTAATTTATTAAGTGGTGGAGAGCAAATAAAGATACTTTTAATAAGCCTATTTTTAAAAGGAAACAATTTTTTACTTATAGATGAGCCTACAAATCATTTAGATATTGAAACAAGAAATAATTTAGTTAGTTATTTAGAAAAGAAAAGGGGATTTATATTAGTATCACACGATAGGAATTTTTTAGATAAGGTTGTAAATCATATAATTGCAATAAATAATACTAATATTGAAATTAGGCAAGGTAATTTTTCATCTTGGAAAGAAAATAAAGATAGACAAGATAACTTTGAAATAGTGCAAAATGAAAAGTTAGAAAAAGATATAAATAGGCTTGAAATTGCCTCTAGAAACTCTGCAAAATGGTCGAATGAAGCAGAAAAGGGAAAAAGTAAAAAATACAATTCAGAAACTACAATAGACAAAGGATATGTAGGGCATAAGGCTGATAAAGTGATGAAGAGTTCAAAAGTTATGGAACAAAGAACCCAAAAAGCAATAGATGAAAAAGCTAATTTATTAAGAAATATAGATAGAAATGAAGATTTAAAGATTATTCCTTTAGAAAGTAATAAAAATCCATTAGTTTTAGCAAATAAATTGCAGATAAAGTATAATGAACAGGTAATATTTAAGCCTATTTCCTTTAAAGTGAATAATGGCGACAGAGTTGCAATAATAGGTAAAAATGGAATTGGAAAATCAAGCATATTAAAACTTATTATAGAAAAAGAAATACAATATAATGGAGAATTTAAAGTAGCGAATGATTTGAAAATATCTTATGTATCACAAAGTACAGAAGATTTAAAAGGAAATTTAAAAACTTTTGCTAGGGATAATAAAATAGATGAAAGCATCTTCAAAGCGATGTTAGTAAAAATGGGATTATCACAATCTGATTTTGATACTAATATACAAGATATGAGTGAAGGTCAAAAGAAAAAAGTTTTAATTGCAAAAAGTATATCAGAACAAGCAAATATTTATATATGGGATGAGCCTTTGAATTATATTGATATATTAACAAGAATACAGATAGAAGATACGATTTTAAATTACAAACCTACTCTTGTTTTTGTAGAACACGATGAAACATTTATTGAAAAAGTGGCAACAAAAATTATAAATTTAGAGAGATAGGTGTGCGATAAATTACAAATTGAAAAAGGATAAAGTTATGGCAAGAGTATTAAAAAATAAAGAATTGGTAAATATGAGATTAGCAACTAATTATGGTGGTTGGATGTATTGTGATGAATGTAATGAAAATATAGGCTATTTATGCTATTCAACTTATGATAGAGCCTTTAATTACGATACTAGATAAAAAAGTGGCTAGTTATGAAATGAAAATTACTTGTAAATCTTGTAATAAAACATATAAAAAGGAGGTGAGATAAATGGATTTCTTATTAACATTATTGATTGGAATAGTTGCAGGAGTAATAGATGTATTACCAATGATTAAAATGAAAGTTGATAAATACTCAACACTATCAGCATTTGTATATTATTTAATAGTTCCTTTTGTTATCTTTGGAATTAATTGGTTTGAAAATCTGTGGTGGTTAAGAGGTGGAGTCGTTTCTATACTTATGGCTATTCCAGTAATTATTCTAGTAGCAAAAGAAGATAAAAAAAGCCCAATAGCAATGACAATTATGTCTATCGTTTTAGGAAGTATTATTGGAGTTGTAGGGCATTTCTTAAATCTAATGTAATATAGGTGGGTATGATAATAATTTCGATAAAGGTTTACAAAGAGGTAATACAAAACAGCAAATGAAAATGATGTTCAAGGCAATGTTTTCTATAAAAGCATTTGCTGAAGATAATAAAAAAATATCAGCATATACAAATGAAGCACAAGAGAAATTTATAGGAGGTAGAAAATGAAAAACGAAAAAAGAGAAAATGAAAATAAAATTATGAAAAATACAACTATTTCTATTTTAGTTACTGCTTTATCATTGATAGCAATATTAGTATGTATTATTTGCGATTTAGCCATTTTTGGTAAATTTACTTGGTCGATAATTACAACAAGTTCAATTATATTTTTTTGGTTAGTTTTAATTCCAATGATAAAGTTAGGTAAGAAAGGAATAAATAGAAGTTTAGCAATATTAAGTATTCTTATTATCCCATATTTATATGTATTAAGCATTTCAATAAAAGAAAATACCATATTTACAATAGGAGTTGCAATGTCTATAATCGCAATTATATATGTATGGTGCATATTTTGGATTTTTAAACTATTGCAAAAAAGAAAAATTAAGGCAATAGGAATTACCTTATTATTATCAATACCATTTTATTTGATTGTAAATATTATCTTATCCAAAAAGACTTTAGAACCCATAATTGATATATGGGATATATTATCAATGTTTATAATAGTTATTTTTGCAAGTATATTGTTTATATATGATTATATTAACCATAAAGAGCAAAAAGATATATAAAAGTGAACGAAAAATTGCTATTTTGAGAGGTGAATAATGAGTAAATATGAGCCATTATGGAAGTATTTAAAAAATAATAAAAAACATTATAGCATTTGAAATAGACCATTCATTTTTAAATGATAAGAAAGAAGCAAAAGAATTTGGATATGAAATTAGTAAAATATCTATGAAAGAAAAAACAGTGATTTTCAATAAGGTATAACCAGAATTTATGATTTGTAGAAAGGATAAAAAATGATTCATATTAAATTTATAAAAAAAGAGAATAGGGCAGTGGCTTATGATAATGAGATTGAAATTGGTGAATGTGAATTTAAAGAACTAGAGGACACATGGAATATAGTTCATACTTTAGTAAGCGGCAAATATCAAGGGCAAGGAATTGCAAAATTATTAGTAAAATGTATTATTGAAAATTCAAAAAAATGCAATAAAATTCTTATTGCAGAATGTTCTTATGCGAAAAAGGTATTGGAAACCAATAATAATATTTCATAAAGTTAAACTAAAAATTACAATAAGTAGGGGCAGATAATTAAGTTGAAAATTACTTGTCTTTTATGATATAATCGAAACACAAGATAGTAATTTGTAGAGGAGATAAAATGAAGGATAATTTATATAATATGATTTTTAAAAGAAAGTCTTTTCATTTGTTTAGAAATATAGGAAATGAACATATTACAGATGAAGAACTTAAAGATATTAAAAATAAATTTAATACATTTATACCACTAGTAGAAAGTATTAAAGTAAAAATGAAAAATATTTAGTATCAAAAAATATTGGAACACTTTGGTTTGGTATAGGTAAAGTTAAGGAAAAACAATTAGATGGACTTGATTTTGTAATAATGATTGTAATAGCAAAAGTAGATTCAGAAACTAAGTTTATAGATTTAGAAAACCAGGAAAAAGAGGACTTATACCAATAGATATGGTTAAATATTATAATCAAATTGATATTGGAATTTTCTTATGTTTTTTAGAATTGTGTTTGAATAAAAATAGTATTAAATTTGAAAGAACACTATATGTAGAAGAAAATGTTGATAATGAGAAAAATCTAACTGCTGTATATAAAATAAATTAACAAATAAGGAGTACAAATTACATGTTGTAGGAGAAATAATTTTGCCATGGGTACTTTGGGACAGTCCCAAAGTACCCATGTCTCTTTTTTTATAAAAGTGTTACTTTTTTAGAAATTTTATCAATATAAAGATATAAGGTATCTTAAAAAAAGGAGTTTAGAGTTAAATTGAATGATTGTAAAGAAATAAGGTATTACATGAAAAATAATGAACTTGATTTAGAAAAAATAATAAAGGAGTATTCATCTTATACTGTTACTATTATAAATAATATGGCAAAAGATACTCTAAATAATGAAGATAAAGAGGAAATAGTTTCGGAAGTATTCTTTATATTATGGAAGAATAAAAACAAATTAGATATTAACAAATATTTAAGTTCATATATTGCAGGAATAACAAGAAATGTCGTAAAAGAATATTTAAGAAAAATAAAGATTAATTTCGATATTTCTGATTATGAAAATGCTTTATATAGTTATGATAAAATCGATTTTTTCGATAATAGTGTAGAAGAGATTAGTAAAATAGAAAAGAAGCTAGAAAAGATGAAAGAAATTGATAAAAAAGTATTTTTAGATTTTTATTATTCTTCTAAATCAATTAAGGATATAGCTAAAGAACAAAAGATTTCTGAATTTAGTGTAAAGCAGAGATTATACAGAATTAGAAATAAAATAAAGAAAGGTTAGATTGTATGAATGATAATAAAATTCTTGAAAAGGTAAAAATGAAAATAGCTATATCTCAAATCGTAAAAGAGGAGGATATGGTAATGAATAAGAGTAAATTGAAGATTGGCAAAGGGATAGGAATTGCAGCTTGTATTGTTCTTTCAATGACAGGAATGGTATTTGCTACAAAACAAATAATTAATAAATTTGGAGCCAATAGTAGTGATGGGATTCAAACTGCTATTGATAATGAGTATTATAGTGATGTAAATACAGAATATAGAGAAGCAAATGGAATTAGCACAAGTATAGAATCTTTTTTAATAGACGATAATAACTTTGATATGAATATCAATATAAAATTTGATAATAATTATAATTTACAAGATATGTTATCAAATGAAGGAAGAATCGATATAATGGATTTAAAAGTAGTAAACGAAAAAAATGAAAAAGTTTTTGCAACAATGGAACTTGAATCAGAAGAAATGATGTCTTTATACAAAACAGAACAAGAAGCAATAGAAAATTATGATAGTTATGAAGGTGCATATGGTGAAAATATACAAAAAACAAATGATAATGAGATTAAATATTATTTAACAGCAACAGGAAATCCTAATGAATTTCCCGTGTCTCAAAAATTGATAGTAACATTTAACAAAATAAGAAATAGACATTGGGAAAACGATGAGGCAAAAAATATTATTTATGAAGGTAAATGGAAATATGAGTTAAATGTGCCTAGCAGTATGGCAAAATCTAATATGGTTCATTATCAATTAGTTTCTATTAGTGATGAAAATTATAAATTTGAAGGTGCTAAAGTTTCAAATACAGCATTTAAAATATATTTAAGCAATTGTGATGGTATAGATTGGAATGATAATGAATGTGTAGAAACTTCCGATGGAAGAAAATTTTATCCAGCACAAAGATCGGATGGAGATGGAGAAATAAGTGTTAAAGAAGATGGAATTGTAAGATATTACAATACATTTAACTTAACCAATTATGATGCAACAGATACTTTAAAAGTTCATTTGTTTAAAACAAATGGCAAAGAGGTAATGATTGAATTAGAAAAAGAAAAAGAAAAATAATAAAATAAAACCATAATGATATATGACATATGAAAAAATAATGAGTATAAATCTTTTCAAAAAAAATAAAATAAAGCAGAAAAAATCTTGCTATTTCGACAAGTTCATAATATAATAGAAGCATAAAAATAGAGGTAAGTTTAAAAAGTTCATATTGTTACCTTTTTGGAAAGGATGAAAAAATGAAAACGGCAGTATTAATACCATGTTATAACGAAGAATTAACCATAGAAAAAGTAATCAAAGATTTTAAAAAAGAATTACCAGAAGCAGAAATATATGTATATGACAACAATTCAAAAGACAAAACAGCACAAATAGCGGAGAAAAATGGTGCTATTGTAAGGTATGAATATCGACAAGGAAAAGGTAATGTTGTAAGAAGCATGTTTCGTGACATTGATGCTGATATCTATGTGATGGCAGATGGAGATGATACCTATCCAGCAGAGGAGGTACATAAACTAATCGAGCCAGTTGTAAAGGGAGAAGCAGACATGGTAATAGGGGACAGGCTAACCAATGGAACCTATCAAAAAGAAAACAAGAGACATTTCCATGAATTTGGAAATAATCTAGTAAAAAAAGCAATCAATGTGGCATTTAAAACCAATTTAAAAGATATTATGACAGGTTATCGTGTATTTAATAAAATATTTGTTAAAAACATGCCAGTTTTAAGTCCTAAGTTTGAAATTGAAACAGAGATGTCACTACATGCATTAGATAAGAAATTCATTATCAAAGAAATTCCAATTGTTTATCGAGATAGACCAGAAGGTAGTGAATCGAAATTAAATACGGTAAGTGATGGAATGAAAGTAATCAAAACAATTATAAAGATGTTTAAAGACTTTAAACCACGTCAATTTTTCTGGATGGTTTCTATGCTATTTGTACTGTTAGGATTAATTGTTGGAGTTCCTGTGATTGTAGAGTTTATTAGAACAGGATATATTACCAAAATGCCATCTGCTGTATTAGCAACAGGGATTATGATTTTAGCTGTTATTATAGCTCAATGTGGAGTGATTCTAGACACGGTTGTGAAGCAACATAGAGAAAAATATGAATTGCAATTATCACGATATACACAAATCGAGAATTTGAAGAAAATGTAAAAATTACCAATATTTATAATTGATTCAATAAATAGGATTCGATATAATGATATTAATAGAGTAAGATATGGATAATGGGGGTAAAAATATGAGAAAAAAAATAATCGTAACAATACTAGTTTTGGTTATGGTATTTCCAATTTGTTTTTCTACTATAAATTTAGCAAATGAAAATACCAAGTCTAACAAAGTAACATCAAACCAGACAGAAAATAAGGAAGCAAAGACACAGTCAGAAAAAACAAATACAAATAATCAAACAACTCAAAAAGTTAATCAAACCAATACAGATAATCAAACGGCTCAAAAAACAAATCAAACCAATACAGATAATCAATCAAATCAAAAGACCAATACAACAAATACACAAGATAACAAAAAGGAGACAACAAAAGAAACAACGACGAAAGAAAAAAAAGAGACAAAAGCCGATAATGCTAAAACAATAGAAACACAAAAAGAAGAAATGGATACCAAAGCAAGAAGTGTTACCAATACAAATGGAACCAAAACATTAGAGGATGGAACGTATCGAATCCAAAGTAAATTAAACAAGAACAGAGTATTTCAAGTGGAAGGAAAGGCAACAGCTAATGGTAAGAAGATAAAACTAGCCAACAAATTATATTACAATATGAGTCAAAATGTAATTGTAAAATATTTAAATAATGGCTATTATTCTTTGACTTTTGAAAATTCAAAAAAAGTATTAGATGTTCCAGGTGCTAGTAAAGCAAAGGGAACAGCTCTTCAACAATATAGTAGTAATCATTCAGCAGCACAACAATGGATGTTAAAAGATGCTGGAAATGGTTATTATTTCATTGTTTCTAAGTGTAATGGATTATATGTGGATATTCCTGGAGGAAGAGCATTAGCAGGAGCAAGTATCCAATTATATACAGGAAATAACACAGACGCACAAAAATTCAAATTTGAAAAAGTGGAAATACCTAAATCAGAAAAAACCATAGAAGAAGGAATGTATTATATTTCTTCTGCCTTATCGAATAAAAAAACATTAACGATAGATGGTGGAAAAACTAACAATACAGCTAATTTACAAATAGGAGATAAAGGGAGACAATATCAAAAATTCCAAGTGTCTTATGATAGTGAATTAAAAGCTTATACCATTACTGCTTTTCATTCTGATAAAGTACTAGATGTAGCAGGAGCAGGGCAAAATAATGGTACCAATGTACAACAATATCAAAAAAACAAATCAAAAGCACAACAATGGATTATCCAAAAAACGAGTGATGGTTATTATTCCATTATTTCAAAATGTAATTATCTATTTTTAGATGTAAGTGGAGCTTCTACTAGAAATGGAACCAATATCCAAGTTTATGAAGCAAATAATTCCAAAGCACAGAAATTCAAATTTGAAAAAATAAATAATATAACATGTGCACAAGTATTACAGAATGGAATTTATAAAATATCTTCTGCTTTAAATGGAAATAAAGTATTAGATATTTCAGGAGGTTCTATTAACAATGGAGCCAACCTTCAAATATGGAATTCTGAAAATGTACAACAACAGAAATTTCAAATTACATACAATAGTACAGGAAAATATTATGAAATAAAAGCCCTTCATTCTAATAAAGTGTTTGATATAGCAGGCAATGGAAAAATAGATGGTACCAATGTGACTCAATATGCTAGTAATCAATCTAATGCTCAAAAATGGGTATTGAAAGATGCTGGAAATGGATATTTTTATATAATAGGAGCTTATTCTGGATTATATTTAGATGTAGCAGCAGCAAGTACAGCTAATGGAACCAATGTGCAAGTATATACAGGAAATGGTACCAAAGCACAAAAGTTTAAGTTTAACAAGATAAAAATGATAGATAATAGCAATTATCAAATTGTTATGAGACAAAATAATAATAAAGCATTAGACATTTCAGGTGGCTCTTATGATGAAAATGCTAATTTGCAAATATGGAATAAAGAAAATGTAAGTCAGCAAATTTTTAATATTAGAGCAATCGACAATACGTATTATAAAATTATAGCAAAACATTCTAAAAAAGTATTGACAGTAAATAGCAATCATAATGTGGTACAAGCTACGGATAAAAATACAGATAGTCAAAAATGGTCTTTTGAAAGTGTAGGAAATGGCTATTATAGAATTAAATCAAAAGCAACAGGACTTTATTTAGATGTTGTAAATAATAAAACTGCCAATGGAACGAATGTACAAGTGTATAAGGGGAATGGTGCAGTAGCACAACAATTTAAATTAAATAAGATAAATGAGAAAAATGGAATTGATGTAAGTTTTTACCAAAACTCAATTAATTGGATGAATGTAAGTAGAACTACCTATTCAGACTTTGCGATGATAAGAGCAGGGTTTAGAGGATATGGTTCTTCTGGTTCACTTAACACAGATACACGGGTTTGCTAGAAATGTGATGGGGGCAAAAGCAAATGGCATTCCGATTGGTTTGTATTTCTTTACACAAGCAGTTAATACAACAGAAGCGGTGCAAGAAGCAAATTATGTATTGAATTTAGTGAAAAGATATGGTGTTAACGTTACTTATCCAATTGCGATTGATACAGAAACGGCAAATGGTGGAGCGGGAAGAGCAGACAGGCTAGATGTGGCAACTAGAACGGCAGTGTGTAAAGCATTTTGTGATACCATCAGAAAAGCAGGCTATACACCAGCTATTTATGCTAGTAGAGATTGGTTTTACAATAATTTAGATATGAACCAATTAAGAGGTTATGATATTTGGGTGGCACATTATACAGGAAGTACCACTAAGAAAACAGATTATAAATATAATTATGATATGTGGCAATATACTAGTTCGGGAAGAGTGAATGGAATCGTAGGAAATGTAGATTTAAATGTTTGTTATAAAAATTATTAAAAGCTTTGTTACTAGGTAATTCTATTGCGTATACTTAAAAAGTTTATCCTATTTTTTATTCGTAACTCCCAACTGCGAACAGTCTGTAATTGCATAACAGACTGTAATCTTGTTGGTCCCCCCGATTTGTTACTCATAAAAAATAGATAAACTTTTAAGATAATAAACTATAAATAAAAAAATATTGAATGGAGGAAAAGAGATGAAAAGAAACAAAAGAATTGGCTTAATCATAGTGACCATCCTGTTGCTTTGCATGGTATTACCAGTGGTCAATGCTAGTAATAATACGAATACAAATACCAAAGCAAATACAACGAATACTACTAATAATACTAATAATACGGTTAAAGCTTCTAGTAATCAAAATAGTTCAAAAACAGAAAATAATACAGAAAAAAAAGATGTTGTGCAAAACGAAACGAATGTTACCAATACTACAAATAACAATACGGTTAATCAACAAAAAAGTAGTACAACTACAGAAAATAAGAAATCCAAGGAGGCTACACCAAAGGTAACACAACAAAATGAAGGTATTATGACAATGTCTGAAGACGATGGGATTATGCCACTATCAGCAGGAACAACTCAAACCATTGCCAATGGTACCTATATTATAAAATCAGCATTAAATAGCCAAAAGGTATTAGATGTAGCAGGAGGTTCAACAAGCAATGGAGCCAATGTACAACTTTATACAGGAAACAGCAGTAATGCGCAAAGGTTTAATGTGACTCATTTAGGAAATGGTTACTATACCATTCAATGTGTGCAAAGTAAAAAAGTATTAGATGTAGCAGGAGCAAGTAAGGAAAATGGAGCCAATGTGCAACAATATGCAGGAAATAACTCCGATGCACAAAAATGGCTAATAAAAAAAGAAAAAAGTGGATATTATTCTATTGTTTCAAAATGTAATGGTTTATATATTGACATAGCAGGAGCTTCTACTGCAAATGGGACCAATGTACAGATGTATAAAGGGAATGGTACAAAATCACAATTATTTGCTTTTGAAAAAGTAGAACCACCAACGAAAACCATAGAAAATGGAACTTATATGATAAAATCAGCATTAAATACCAAAAAAGTTTTAGATATACCAGGAGCTTCTACTGCTAATGGAGCGAATGTACAACTTTATACAGGAAATGGAACCAATGCACAGAAATTCAGCATAAGTTATTTAGGAGATGGCTATTATACCATCCAAGTAGCACATAGTAAAAAGGTTTTAGATGTAGCAGGAGCAGGAAAATCCAATGGAACCAATGTACAACAATATGCAGGAAATAAATCAGATGCACAAAAGTGGATTATTAAAAAAGAAAGTAATGGATATTATTCTATTATTTCGAAATGTAATAATTTATATTTAGATATAGCAGGTGCTTCTACCAAAGACGGAACCAATGTACAAATGTATCAAGGAAATAAAACAAAATCACAGTTATTTGTGTTTGAAAAAACAGAGGTATATACACAAACCATAAAAGATGGTATGTATAAAATAAAATCTGCAAAAGATACTAGCAAAGTAGTAACAGTGGCAAAGGGAAGTACTGCTAACTCAGCTAATGTAGAGTTATCAAAAGATACGAATAGTGCTTACCAAAAGTTCCATATCGTTCATTTAGGAAGTGGTTATTATTCAATAAGACCTGTCCATTCAAAAGCTTCTTTAGATGTAAAGGGGTCTGGTACAGCGAATGGTACGAATGTAATTCAAAATACATATACAGGTGGAAATAATCAGAGATGGATTATCAAAGCTTGTGGAAATAACAGATATTCTATTATTTCAAAATGTAATAATTTATATTTAGATTTAACAAGTGGTTATACAGCAGATGGAACCAATATACAAATGTATGCAGGAAATGGCACTGATGCTCAAAAATTTATTTTTGAGGCAACGAGTCATCAAACTGTTGAAAATGGTATTTATGAAATTGAGACAGCACTTAACACTAATAAGGTTTTAGATGTGTCTGGTGCCAAAACATCTAACAATGCCAATATACAAATTTGGAAGAGAGAAAATGTCAATCAACAAAAGTTCCAAATAACGCATTTAGGTGATAATTATTATACGATTCAAGCCCTTCATTCTAAGAAAGTATTAGACGTAGTAGGAGCGGGAAAATCCAATGGAACAAATGTACAACAATATGCAAGCAATGGTTCTAATGCACAAAAGTGGTTAATTAAGGATTTAGGAAATGGCTATTATAACATCATCTCAAAATGCAATAATTTATACTTAGATGTAGCTGGTGCATCAACAGCAGATGGAACCAATGTACAAATGTATCAAGGCAATAACACAGCTTCTCAAAAATTTAGACTAATAAGAACAACACCAACTGGAACCTCCAATTTCTCAACTTTAGATGAATCAAGATATCCAGGTTATAAAGCTTTATTACAGAAAGTACAAAGTCAACATCCAAATTGGATTATAACAGTAAAATACACGGGATTGGATTGGAATACAGCAGTAAATAGTGAAGACCAAGTAATAAATGGAAGCCCAAAAAGTTTAACACAATATGGCAATCAATGGAAAAATGGGAATACACAATATGGAACAGGATGGTATCGTGCTTCTAAATCAGCAATTGCTTACATGATGGATCCAAGAAATAGTTTAGATGAATCTTATATTTTCCAATTTCAAAATTTGACATCAACTGCTGGAACTCGTACTGATATTTCAAAAATGATAGCAGGTTCCTTTTTAACCAAATATTCATCTTATAGTACGAATAGTATTATTGATGCTATTATTTCGAGTTCAAAAGCGAACAGTGTGAGTCCTTTCCACATTGTTTCAAGAATGATACAAGAACAAGGAACAAATGGAAGTAAGCTAAATGGTTATACCTATAATGGAAGAAAAGTATATAATTTGTTTAATATAGGAGCTACGGGAAGTTCTGATGCACAAATTATAGCAAATGGTGCTAAATATGCTTATGACCATCATTGGTTTACGCCTCAAACATGTATTAGCGGAAGCGTAAGTTTCTTAAGTAGTGACTATTTTAAAAAGGGACAAACTACGTTGTATTTCCAAAAGTATAATGTGGTAGATAAAAATAATTTATATAATCATCAATATATGCAAAATATTAGGGCTGCTAATGATGAAGGAAAAAGGATTTCAGATGAGTATAGAAGAAATGGTTTGTTAGGTTTACAGTTTGAATTTGTGATTCCTGTTTATGAGAATATGCCTTCTAAGGCTTGCCCAAGTCCAGCAAGATAAAAGTAAAAAGGGAAAGAGGAAACGAAAATACGCTTGTTTCCTCTTTCTCTTTATTAGGATAGCCCTTCATTCAGATACTGTAACGAACGCATCACTGCGATCTTATCTAACCATGAAGATATATGTTCCTCAACAATCGCAAATGTGTTACTTTTGTCGATTGTTGACTGAACAGTACATAAATCCCCAACAATGAGGGCTAGCACTGGAACATATTGTTTACGAGCAATGCTGTCTTTTTTAGAAATCACTACATATAGACAAGCATTTGATGACAAAGATTGTAAAAAGTCATCATAATCATTGTTAGTAGTTACATCATATAATATGTAACTACTATCATGTACGCGTATGTCAAGCACTTTTTTCATAGGCTAATCCTTTCTTCTTACTATAGTTAGTAAGAGATTGTGTATTATACTAAAACAACATGTATATTGTATCATATTTTACATAATTTTTCAAGTTATTGACAGTGTTTTTGTAATTAATTTTTGATAAAAGTATAACAAAAGCTATCATATCATGTATTTAATACGTAAAGTCTCTATAATTGATTGTAATAACTAGTTTATAGAAAAACACAAAAAAGTACAAGAAACTCTTGTACTTTTTTGCGTTAAATGATATGATAAACACGTAAAATTGAAAGGAAGTGTCAATATGAAAATATTAATAACAGGAGCCAACGGCATGCTTGCCAAATCTGTAAAAAAGAGATTAGAACCAGAAAATGAATTGATTTGTACAGATGTAGCAGATTTAGACATTACAGACGAAGAAGCAGTATTGAAATTTGTTGCACAAAACAAACCAGATTATATCATAAATTGTGCGGCATTTACAGCTGTGGATAAAGCAGAAACAGCAGGAGAAATTGTAGAAAGAATTAACGCAGATGGACCAGAAAATTTAGCAAAAGCAGCCAAAGCAAATAATAGTGTATTAGTACATATTAGTACAGATTATGTATTTGGTGGAGATTTAGAGCTAGAAAAAGATTACAAAGAGGAAGATGAAAAAGCTCCTGTAACGGTTTATGGTGTTACTAAATTACAAGGAGAAGAACAAATACAAGCCAATACAGACCAATATTATATTTTTAGAACAGCTTGGTTATATGGAGATGGCAACAACTTTGTAAGAACTATGTTAAATCTAGGAGAGGCTAAAGATGAAATTAGTGTAGTGGCAGACCAACATGGTTCTCCTACTTATGCAGAAGACTTAGCCAATATCATCGGAGAAGCCATTGAAAAGAAAATACCTTATAGCGTTTATCATGCAACCAATCAAGGGTATACAACATGGTTTGATTTTACAAAAGCCATTTTTGAATATACAGGAACCATTTGTCAAGTCAATCCAGTTACCACAGAAGAATATATTGAAATGATGCAAATTACACAAGCGAAAAGACCAAAGAATTCACAATTATCCAAAGATAAATTGTTGGCACAAGGAATTACTGTGCCAGAGTGGGAAGATGCTTTGAAAAGATATTTAAAGGCAGAAGGCAAAATGGTTTGAAAGATAATGTCATTTGATAAGGGAAAGGAAGAATTAAAAAATGAAGAATAGAAAAGGAATTATTTTAGCAGGAGGAAGTGGAACCAGATTATATCCATTAACCCATGCTATATCAAAACAAATTATGCCAGTTTATGATAAACCAATGATTTATTATCCAATTTCTGTTTTAATGGAAGCTGGTATACGAGAAATTTTGATTATATCTACCCCAAGAGATATCGTAACCTTCCAAGAATTATTAGGAGATGGTTCTAAATGGGGAATGCAATTTGCTTACAAGGTACAGGAAAAACCAAATGGACTAGCAGAAGCCTTTATCATTGGAGAAGAATTCATAGGGCAAGATAATGTGGCTATGATTTTAGGAGACAATATGTTTTATGGTTCTCATTTATCAGAAATGTTAAGAAATGCAAGTACAAGAGAAAAGGAATCTACCATATTTGGTTATCAAGTAAAAGACCCAAGAGCCTATGGTGTTGTTGAAATAGATGAAAATGGGAAAGCCATTTCCATTGAGGAGAAACCAGAAAATCCAAAATCAAATTATGCTGTACCTGGATTATATTTTTATACCAATGATGTCGTAGAAATTGCTAAGAGTATTGAGCCTTCTGCTAGAGGAGAGTTAGAAATCACCTCTATCAATGAAGAATACATGAAAAGAAATCAATTATATGTAGAAACTTTTGGAAGAGGTATGACATGGTTTGACACAGGAACACATGATGCTTTATTGGAAACAGCAAGTTTTGTGCAAACCATTGAAAAAAGACAAGGACTGCAAGTATGTTGTCCAGAAGAAATTGCTTATCAAAAAGGTTGGATTACAGCAGAGCAATTGTCAAACCTAGCAGATAAATATATGAAAACAGCATATGGAAGGTATTTAAAAGATTTAGCTGAAAGTGAAGAAATCAAAAATAACAATATATAGTTAGGAAGGGAAGAAGACAATGGGAAAATTCAAAAAAATAGAAACTTCAATTGATGGGGTATATGTCATAGAGCCAGAAATTTTTGGCGACAACAGAGGATATTTCATGGAAACCTATAGTAAGACAGAATTTGAAGAAATTGGTTTGCATTATGATTTTGTACAAGATAATCAATCTAAATCCAGAAAAGGTGTTTTAAGAGGACTACATTTTCAAAAGGAAAATACACAAGCCAAGTTGGTAAGAGTTATCAAAGGTGAAGTGTTTGATGTAGCAGTAGATTTAAGACCGGGAAGCAAAACCTATGGAAAATGGGAAGGTGTTATCCTTTCAGAAGAAAACAAAAAAATGTTTATGATACCAAGAGGATTTGCACATGGGTTTTTGGTATTATCAGAGGAAGCAGAATTTACGTACAAATGCGATGATATTTATAATCATGAAGCAGAAGGTGGACTCGCTTGGAATGACCCAGAAGTGGGAATTGAGTGGCCTTTAGGAGATATGAAAGAATCTGATTTATTGACTTCTGAGAAAGATAGTAAGTGGCCTTCTTTACAAGAATTGAAGGGAAGGAAGTTATTTGAATGATAGACATACTAAAAGCGAAGACAGCATTTAAAGATTATATTTCCAATTATGATATCAATGAACCTAAAATACATATTAAAATCATTCATATGTATCAGGTTGCAGAAAATGCTAGAAAAATTGCTAAATCATTAGAACTATCACAAGAAGAGCAAGATTTAGCAGAGTTAATAGGTTTATTACATGATATTGGAAGATTTGAACAAGTTAGACTATATCATACCTATTCGGATAAAATTAGTATTGACCATGGACAAAAGGGTGTGGAGGTATTATTTGGAGACAAATTAATTAGAAATTTTATACAAGATGATACCAAAGATACGATTTTATATAAGGCTATTCATAATCATAATAAGTTTGAAATAGAAAAAGGCTTGTCAGAAGAAGAAATGTTATATTGTCAAATCGTTCGAGATGCTGATAATATTGATATATTTAGAGCTGTGTTAGAAGGCAAAAAGGTAGAAGAGTTTGGACATTTGGGATGTGAGGATATTTCAAAAGAAATTTTAAGTCCTAAATTTTTTCAAGATTTTAAAAAAGAAAAACCATTAGTATATACGGAAGCAAAAACCGATATGGATATTATGGTTGCTATTATAGCACATATCTATACTTTAAACTTTCAAGAAAGCTTCAAAATTATCAAACAAAATAATTATATTCCTAAATTTGTAGAAAAACTAAATTGTCAAGACCCCTATACCAAAGAAAAAATGAATGAAATTGCAAGGATTGCCATGCATTATATCAATCAAAGAGTAGAAAGAAAGGAAGAGGAAAATGAGTAAAAATGTATTAGTAACAGGAGCGGCAGGATTTATAGGAGCAAACTTTGCCGAATACTTTGTCAACAAACATCCAGATTACAAGGTAGTTGTAGTAGACAAATTAACCTATGCAGGAAATATGGATAATTTAAAGAAAGTAGAGGACAAAATAACTTTTGTACAAGCAGATATTTGTGATTTTGAAAAAATGAAGGAAATATTTGACCAGTATGATATTAATGGAGTGATTCATTTTGCAGCAGAATCACATGTGGATAATAGTATTAAAAATCCATTTGTATTCACGCAAACTAATGTCATCGGAACGCATACCTTATTAGAGACAGCTAAACAAAAATGGGGAGAAGGAAGTGACAATAAATTTGTCCATATTTCAACAGATGAAGTTTATGGTTCATTAGGAGAAGAAGGATATTTTACAGAAACCTCACCAATCCAACCAAGTAGTCCTTATTCTTCTTCAAAAGCAAGTTCCGATTTAATTGCTTTAGCGTATAAGGAAACTTATAAAATGAATGTTAATGTAACAAACTGTTCAAATAATTATGGACCCTATCAACACAATGAGAAATTAATACCACATATGATTAAACTAGCTTTAAAAGATGAAAAATTACCCGTGTATGGAGAAGGCTTAAATATTAGAGATTGGCTATATGTAGAAGACCATTGTGAAGCGATTGATTTAGTATTCCATAAAGGGGTAGCAGGGGAAAGATATAATATTGGTGGTCACAATGAAAAGAGAAATATCGAAATCGTTAAATTCATTTTACAAAGACTAGGGAAATCAGAGGATTTAATCGAGCATGTTACTGATAGAAAAGGTCACGATTATCGTTATGCGATTGACCCAACGAAAATAAAGAATGAATTAGGTTGGTATCCAAAGACGAAGTTTGAAGATGGTATCGTGAAGACAATTGATTGGTATTTGGAAAATCCAGATTGGTTACAATAAAATATTATAAATTTGTTGATTGACGAAAAGTGTTATTTATTATTTTTTTACACCTTGTGTGTCGCAACCTACTAAATGAAAATCTTGTAGGTTGCTCCAAATCGCACTCGCGTAAACGCTCGTTTAGTCGCTTACGCGGTGTTGCAAAAATAATAAATAATACCTTTCGTTAATAATAAATCATAGCAAAGCACTAAATAATAAAAAGGAGAAGATTACAATGGAGAAAATCAAAAAAATAACAGAAAAAATATTAACCAAAGAAGTGATATTATATATCATATTCGGTTTACTTACTACCATCATCAACTTAGGTTCTTTTTATGTGTTGAATAGCCTATGGAAATGGAATGAAAATATAGCCAACTTAATCGCGATTCTATTAGCGGTATTGGTGGCTTATCTTACCAATAAAGATTTAGTATTCCATTCGGAAGCTAGTGGCATAAAGGAAAAATTACAAGAGTTTTTTAAATTTATGGTAGGAAGAGCTTTTACGATGATAGTTGAATTTTTAGGAGGATTTGTATTATTTCAAACTGCAATCCCAGAAATGATTAGTAAAGCTTTTATCACAGTAATTGTTATTATTTTAAATTTTTTCATTAGTAAATTTTTTGCATTTAGTAAAAAGAAAAAATAAAGATGTATTATGCATACAATAAAAGTTTATAAAATTTAAAAATGTTACAAATTTGTAGCGTTTTTTTTTGTTGTATTGTTCCAATTTTAAAATAACTGTGATAGAATAAACATAAGTATAATGTTTTAGGGGGATATAACATGAAAAAAGTATTTATTACAATTAGTTTGGTTTTAGGTTTTATCGTTGTTGTAAATAGCAATCATAAAGTTTTTGCCAATACGAGAACAACAGAAATAAAAGATGGAACCTATGAAATATTTACTGGTGTTAGCAACACAAAAGTTATTAATGTACAAAATGCTAGTAAGAATAATGGAGCCAATGTGAATATTTATGAAAAAGAAAATAAAAATAGCCAAAAATTCAAAGTAAAATTAAATCAAGATGGAACCTATACTTTTACGGCTTTACATTCGAATAAAGTATTAGATGTTGTGGGAGCAGGAAGAAAAAATGGTACGAATGTAGACCAATATCAATCCAATGGTACGAATGCACAAAAATGGTATTTAGAATCTTGTGGCAATGGCTATTATTATATTGTGTCAAAATGTAATGGCTTATATTTAGATATTGCAAGTGGTAGCAACAAAAATGGAGCTAACCTACAAGTATATACAGGAAATAAAACGAAGGCACAGAAATTTAAGTTTTCAAAAGTACGAGAAATAAAGGGTCAAAAAACAATAGAAAATGGCACTTATTATATTTATTCAAAAGTAGCTAATAATCGTGTTTTGGGAATACCGAATAGTGCCACTAACAACAATGCTACTTTTAAGACGGTAGCCCTTAATAATAAAGCTGAACAAAAATTCCAAATCACTTATCATCAAGATGGAACCTATACTATAAAAGTTTTACATACCAAAAAGGCAATGGATGTGCCAGGAGCAAGTGGGAAAAACGGAACCCCAATACAACAATATAATGGTAATAATACCGATGCTCAAAAATGGGTAATCCAAAAGAATGCAGACAATACCTATTCTATCATTTCAAAATGTAATGGATTAGCTTTAGATATTGCTGGTGGAAATAAATCAGTTGGAGCCAGTGTACAAATCTATTCCTATAATGGTTCCAATGCTCAAAAATTCACTTTCCAAGCTTGTTCGACAGAAAAGGGAACGCAATCAGCAGAAAATGGAACGTATCGAATCGTAAGCACAGTAGATAATGCAAAAGCTTTTAATATGACAACTAGTAGTACCAATCTTCAAATGTGGGGTAATTTTAAAGGGATACAACAAAAATTTGAAATACAATATGTAGGAGACGGTTATTATAAGATAAAAGCAAAATCTTCTAACAAGGTTTTAACAGTAGAAAGTAAAAATCCAAGAGTGGGAAGCATAATAAGTCAACAAAAAGATGGGAATTTAGATACCCAAAAATGGATTTTGAAAAAGTATTCCGAGAGTGTATATGCTATTATTTCAAAGTGTGGTAATCTTTATATTGATTTAGGAAATGCTACTGTAAAAAATGGACAAGTTCTAAAATTAAATACAGAAACAGACTTAAAAAGTCAGCAATTTATTTTAATCAATGAAACGCCAACGAAAAATGTAAAACAGATTAGTGATGGCATTTATCAAATTAGTTTAAAAACAAATCGAGTGGTAGATGTTTCAGGCGGTAATTATAATAATGGAGCCAATGTACAAATTTGGGAAAATACCAGGGTGCAACAACAGAAATTCCGTATCACGAGAATCAAAAATACAAATTATTATAGAATAACAGCTGTACATTCTGCCAGAGTTTTAGATGTACAAGGAGGCAATATCAATTTTGGAGCCAATGTAAATCAATATGCTTCCAATGGAACAGATGCACAATATTGGTTTCTAGAAGACTGTGGAGATGGTTACTATCATATTATTTCAAAGGCAAATGGTTTGTGTTTAGATGTGGTGTCTGGATATACTTCTCGTAATGGCACGAATCTTCAATTATATTATAAGAATGGGACAAATGCACAAAAATTCAAATTAACACCAATTAATATGATAGATAATAATACTTATGAAATAGAGACAAACTTAAATCCTAATATGGTAGTAGATATTTCTGGTGGTTCTAAAGCGGAGAATGCCAATGTACAATTATGGACAGCAGATAATGTTAATCAACAAAAATTTGTATTAACAGCTTTAAATACGGATACTTACAAAATCTTAGCCAAACATTCGAATAAAGCTTTAACAGCTAAATCAAACAATGTATGCCAAGCAACTTATACAGGTGCTAGTAATCAACAATGGCAAATAAAAGAAGCAGGAAATGGATATTATCATATCGTTTCGAAAGCAACAGGAAAGACGCTAGATGTTTCATCAGCATTGGCTAGAAATGGTCAAAATATTCAAATTTATACATCTAATTATAGCAATGCCCAAAAATTCAGATTTGTAAAAGGCATTCGAAAGTTCTATGAAGCGGGAAATTATGGAAGAAGTGGTTTAGCAGTAAAAGGAGACAGAAGAGGTTCGAAGCTAAAATATTATAAATATGGAAAAGGTTCTAAAGTTCTATTTGCTACTTTTTCAATTCATGGATTTGAAGATTCCTATAACCATGATGGAGCAGAATTGACTTATATAGCAGAAGAATTTAAAAAATATTTGGATAACCATATGGATGAATCGATTACTAGAAATTGGACGATTTATATTTTTCCAAATTTAAATCCAGATGGACAAGCTTATGGACATACGAATAATGGACCAGGAAGAACATCGCTATTTAGTGCAGCACCTGCTACACAAGGAGTTGACTTAAATCGAAACTGGTCAGTGGGCTATAAAAGAGAAAAAAGTGCCAGAAATTATAATGGTACGGCTCCTTTCCAAGCTTATGAAGCAATTGATTTAAGAAACTTTATGCTAAGTCATCAAGGAAGCACCAAGACAATTACGGTTGATACGCATGGCTGGTTAAATGAAACAATAGGGGATAATGGATTAGGCAGATATTATAGAAATCAATTTGGATTACCAACCCATATTAATAGTTATGGTTCTGGTTATTTGGTTAATTGGGCAAGAACTTTGCGAAATGCAAGGTCTGTATTAGTAGAATTGCCACAAGTAAGTAATCATAGCCAAACAGTAGGTAGAAATTATGCACAAAAATATATTAATGCAACTATGCAAATGTTAAGGGAGAATTAATGAAATGAAAAAGAAATTTATCGTGTGTATCCTAGTAGCAGTTATGATAATAGGAATCGTTGCTATACTAGTTAATTTGAGTTTCCAGAGAAAGAAGGAAAACGAAAAGAATACAACAAATGAAATAGATATTTATGATAAAGAAACGATTCACGAAATAAAAGAAGAAATCAATGCCACAGCAGATACGGATATGTATCAAATTCAAGAAGAATACGATGGAAGACAAATTTTACAAATTAAGCCTAGTATTCAATTTCAAACCGTATTAGCAGGAATTTTGAAGAATGGACAACCTTCTGAAAATGAGATACAAGATTTATTGAAGAACAAACCAACACAAGAGGGAATCTGGATTGCGAAACAATCCAGAGAAGCTTTTTTAAATCTTCTGAAAGATAATGGCATGAATGGTTATGCGATTCATGAACAAGGCTATTTATATGCAACAGAGGAGAACGAAAAAGAAGAAGCAAAGAAATTGAAGGAAGCGATGCATACGAACCAATTATATATTATTGATGTCTCTGGAGTTTCTTATACAAGAGATGATTTTTCGGGGGAGATTGTGGAATATCCTTTTGAAAAAATGGAACCTTATCAAGCAGTGGATGTTTATCAAGAAGGGAATGTAACGATTTTGGAAGTAACTACTAACGAAAAAGGTATTTTGTCAAAACAAGAGATTTTACAAGATGTGTTGTTGAATATGCAAAATTAATAGTTACAATTCATTCATTATTAAATTTATTATATTTTTTATGTCAGTGACTTCCAGCTGCAAACAGTCTGTAATTACATAACAGACTGTAATTTTGCTGGTCCCCCCGATTTGTCACTTTATAAAAAATATAATAAATTTTTAGGTAGTTGTGAATAGGATAAAAAAAATTAAGAAAAAATGAAAAAAAAGTTCACTTTTTTTGTAGTTTATGGTATGATAAGAAAGAATTTGGTAGAAGGGAATCGATAAAAATGAATAATATTAAAATATTTGCTTGTCCAACGGCAGAAGAATTTACACAAGAAATATGTGATGAATTAGGATTAGAAATGGGAAAAATTCATCATCAAAAGTTTTCAAATGATAATAATTTTGTACAAATTTTAGAAACAGTAAGACAGAAAGATGTGTACATTGTTCAGACAACAAAACCGCCAGTCAATGAAAGAATTATGGAATTGCTAATAACGATTGATGCTATCAAAAGAGCATCTGCTAAAAATATTAATGTAGTATTACCATATTTTCCATACTCTAGGTCAGATAAAAAAGACCAACCACGTGTACCAGTAACGGCTAAATTAATGGCACAAATTTTAGAAGCTGCTGGTGCAACAAGAGTTATCACATGTGATTTGCATAATCCAGCCATACAAGCATATTTTAATGTGAATTGTGATAGACTAACAGCAGAGTATCTATTAGAGGATTATTTTAAAGAGAAAAACTTAGAAGATATGGTAATTGTAGCAACGGATGCAGGAAGTTCAAAAAAAGCCTATAAATATTCTGAATTTTTCAATTGTCCTATTGCTTTAGTGGATAAAAGAAGAGATGCCAATGATGATAGAGCAATTGCAGGAACCATTATTGGAGATGTCACTAATAAAAATGCGATTATCTTTGATGATGAAATAGCCACAGCTGGCTCCATGATGGAAACAGTTAAGGTATTACAACAATTTGGGGCAAAGGCGATTTATGCAGGTGGTACTCATGGTGTTTTATCAGGACCAGCGATTGAAAGGATTAAAAATTCAGGAATCAAGGAAATGGTAGTAACCAACACAGTTCCTGTACCAGAAGAAAAAAGAATTGATAATATAACCGTATTATCGATTGCACCATTATTTGCAGAGGCAATCAAAAGAATTAATGAAGAAAAACCATTAGGTGAATTATATTATAAAGCATAAAAGTAAAACAAGGAGTGATAACATGAAGAAAATATCAGTCGTTATCCCTGTGTACAATGAAGAAGAGGTCGCAAAGACCTCTTATTTGAGAATCCAAAAAGTGATGGAAGATTTAAAACAATATGATTATGAAATGCTATTTGTGGATGATGGCTCTAGAGACAAAACATTCAACCTATTACAGGAGATAGCAAAAGAAAATCAAAAAGTAAAAATTTTATCTTTTTCTAGAAATTTTGGTCATCAAGCAGCAGTAACAGCAGGAATTCAATATGTAACAGGGGATGCTGTGATTATTATGGATGCCGATTTGCAAGACCCTCCAGAGTTATTACCAGAAATGGTAGCTTTGTGGGAGGAAGGAAATGAGGTAATATATGGACAAAGAAGGTCAAGAAAAGGGGAATCAGCTTTTAAATTATTAACAGCTAAGATGTTTTATCGTACCCTAAATGCATTGTCAGATGTAGAGATTCCAAAAGATACAGGGGATTTTAGATTAGTAGATAAAAAAGTAATTGATGTGATTAATATCATGCCAGAACATAATAAGTTTTTAAGGGGGCTTTTTAGCTGGGTAGGATTTCAACAAAAGGCTTATTTTTATGAGAGAGAAGAGAGAAAAGCAGGAAAAACAAAATATCCTTTTCAAAAAATGTGGAAACTAGCTTCTGATGGCATTATTAGTTTTTCTACCAAACCATTAAAGATAGTGGGGGGCTTAGGATGTGTAACGATTATTCTATCCATTGCGATTTTAATTTATTCTTTGGTTTCTTATGCTTTTCAGTTAAATCATTTAACACCAGGTTGGACCTCTATTATGGTTGCGATTACGTTGTTTAGTGGGGTACAGCTGGTATCTATTTGGATTATTTCTGAGTATATAGCAAGAATTTATGATGAGACAAGGCATAGACCAGAATATATTATTGATAAGAAAATAAATATTGAATAAATAGTTACCATTTACCTTATTAATTTAAAAGTTTATTCTATTTTTTATTTGTAACTCCCAACATCACACAGTCTGTAATTGCATAACAGACTGTAAGCTTGTTGGTCCCCACGAATTGTTACTTCATAAAAAATAGAATAAACTTTTAGATTAAGATGTAGTAAAAGTTAAACAACAAACAGTTTAACGATTTATAAAATTTTACCTATAGGGTTGACAATCTATTTTTATTGTTATATAATTTCTTCAAGGAGGTGAGAGGATGGAAAACATGTTACAGACAATCCTTGAAGAAATTAGAGGTGTCAAGGAAGAAGTGCGAAATGAAATGCAGGAGATGAAGACGGAATTACGTGAAGAAATGCAGGAGATGAAGACGGAATTACGTGAAGAAATGCAGGAGATGAAGACGGAATTACGTGAAGAAATGCAAGAGATGAGGACAGAATTACGTGGAGAAATGCAAGAGATGAGGACAGAATTACGTGGAGAAATGCAAGAGATGAAAACAGAATTAATTGAATTAATGGATGTGAAACTAAAAGAGACAAAAACAGAAATACGTAAAGAAATGGACGAAAGATTCAATCAACAAAGCAAAGAAATAGGAGAAGAACTAAGTAATGTGGTAATATTTTTGGAGAGAAGAGATAATGAATTAAAAGAATTGATAACTGATTCGATGAAAGTACAAAATGAAATATTAAGAGAGTTAGAAAGAAATAGAGCAGAGCATGAAGCATACAATACCAGATTGCATAAAATTGAATTAACACAAGCTTACATGGAGGAAAAATTGTTAAAAAGTAGTTGATATATTTTTATATATCAACTTTTTATATACAAAAGCAAAAAAATGTGGTAAAATAAAAAACATAAAAGAACATCTAAAAAAGGAGAAAGCGAACATGGAGAAAAAGAGAATTTTAACAGGAGATAGACCGACAGGGAAACTACATATCGGACATTATTTTGGCTCTTTAAAAAAGAGAATAGAATTGCAAGAAAGTGAAGAATATGACCCTTATATATTAATTGCAGATGTGCAAGCATTGACCGATAATTTTAACAATCCGGAAAAAGTAAGAAAAAATGTAAGAGAAGTAGCGATTGATTATCTATCTTGTCGGAATAGACCCAAGTAAAACAACAATATATATTCAATCTATGATACCAGAAGTGGCAGAATTAACCGTTTTTTATTCTAATTTAGTAACCATAGCTAGACTAGAAAGAAACCCAACGGTAAAAACAGAAATTGCACAAAAAAGAGAGATTTTCGGAGAGAGTGTAACCTATGGTTTCTTAGGTTATCCAGTAAGTCAAGCAGCAGATATAACCGCATTTGAAGGAAAATACATACCAGTAGGAGAGGACCAATTACCATTAATTGAACAATGTAGAGAAATTGTAAGAAAATTTAACAGTATATATGGAGAGGTACTAGTGGAACCAGAAGCAGTATTGTCCAGTGGAAAAAGAATCAAAGGATTAGATGGAAATGAAAAGATGGGAAAATCCTTAGGAAATGCTATTTACTTATCAGATAGTGAAGAAGAAATTACAAAAAAAGTAATGAGTGCAGTAACTGACCCCAATCGTATAAAAAAAGATGATTTAGGAAATCCTGATATATGTATGGTAGCGTATTATCATAATTTATTCAGTACCAAAGAAGAAATCAAAACAGTATGTGAAGAATGTAAAGCAGGGAAACGTGGCTGTGTAGCTTGTAAAAAGCAGTTAGCGAAAAACATCATAGAAGAATTAAAACCAATACGAGAAAAAAGAGCTTACTATGAAGCACATCTAGAAGAAGTAGATAACATTTTAATAGAAGGAACAAAAAAAGCACAAGAAGTGGCAAAACAAACTATGAAAAAAGTAAAACAAGCAATGAAGTTAGATTATTTTGAGAAATGAGACAAATCAAACCTGTCCCTCTTGTCTCAAAAAAGGAGATAGTATGTTTACAGATTATACAAAAATAGTAATAAAATCAGGAGATGGTGGAAATGGAGCTGTAACTTTTCGTAGAGAAAAGTATGTAGCTGCAGGACGGTCCTGATGGAGGAGATGGCGGAAATGGAGGAAATATCTATTTCCAAGTAGATAAAGATAGAAATACATTAATTGACTTTCGATATAATCGAAAATTTAAAGCCAAAAATGGTGAAAATGGAAGCGGAAGTCACTGCAATGGGAAATATGGAGAAGATTTATATATTAAAGTGCCGATTGGAACGGTTATTAAAGATGTAGAAACAGGGAAAGTGGTAGCAGACTTATCAGAGCCAAATCAGACAGAGCTTATTTTAAAAGGTGGACGAGGGGGAAGAGGAAATTCCCATTTTAAGACCTCTACGAGACAAGCTCCCCATTTTGCAGAAGACGGAGAAAAAGGCGAAGAGAAAGAAATTATATTAGAGTTAAAATTATTAGCAGATGTTGGCTTGTTAGGTTTTCCTAATGTTGGAAAATCAACCTTTTTAAAAGCAGTAACAGATGCCAAGCCAAAAATTGCTAATTATCATTTTACAACTATCAATCCTAATTTAGGAGTGGTAAAAACCAAAGATGGCAATGGTTTTGTGATAGCAGATATTCCTGGAATCATAGAGGGGGCTAGTGAAGGCGTAGGTCTTGGCATTCAATTTTTAAGACATGTGGAAAGAACCAGATTATTATTACATTTTTTAGATGTATCTGGTCAAGAAGGAAGAAATCCAGTAGAAGATTTTTATGCCATTAATCAAGAATTAAAAAAATATAGTGAAAAATTATCTACACGTAAACAAATTATTGTGGCAAACAAAGTAGATATTGTGCAAGATGAAACATTACAAAAAGAAATAAAAGAATTAGCTCAAAAAGAAAATTTAGAAATGTATCCAATATCAGCAGCGACAGGACAAGGGGTACAAGAATTAATTGATTACGTAGCTAATATTTTGAAAACATTACCAAAAGAAGATTTAATTGAAATAGAAGACAAAGTAGTTTATACGCTAGAAGAAAAGCAAGACCAATGGAGTATTAAGGAAGAAGAAGGCGTATTTATTGTCTCTGGAAAAGCAGTAGAGAGATTGATGGGAAGAATTAATATTGAAGATAATGAATCCATGTATTATTTACAAAAAAGTTTAAAGAATATGGGAATTGAACAGAGGTTAAAAGAAATGGGAGTATGTGAAGGCGATACAGTTATACTTGCTGGATGGGAACTAGAATGGTACGAATAATGTTGTAGTTCGTCGGTCCCCACGAAATGTTGCTTCATAAAAAATATAATAACCTTTTTAGGAAATAATAAATGTGACAAAAAGGGGCGCCCCTCTTGTCACATGTTTTATAATTGAGCTTTCATAATTAAGGCATTTTTATCTTGATAATAATTTTTTCGTATGCCAATTTGTGTAAAGCCAAGATTTTTATATAAATGGATGGCTGGGTAGTTTTCCTCCATGACTTCCAAAGTAATGGAAATACAATTTAATTCTCTTGATAAATCCATTAATTTTTTTAATAAGAGAGTACCAATTCCTTGATTTCGAAATGTCTTTTTTACCACAATGTTCATGATATCAGCTTCATCGACCATGACTTTGATGCCAGCAAAACCAACAATTTCTTCATTCAATTTAGCAACTAAGTACTTTGAATTTTCTGTTTTTAGCTCGTTTCTTAATATGTCATAGTTCCAATAGTCATCAAAGTCAGAAACTAAAATGTTAGCAATTTGATTCAAATGTTCTAATGTCATAGGGATTATTTTTATATCTTTTAAATTTTCTTCTAATTGTCGCTGTGCTTGTGGCTTTTTCAAATAAAGAGGTAAGATATCTTCCGACTTTTTTTCTTTCTCTTTTGCCAAGCCAGCTAATCCTACATAATAAGAGTTTAAACTATTATTTTTAGAGGGGGCTAATACACAATTTTCGAAGTTAGCAAGAATCAGTTCTTTGTATTTTTCAGACCCATCACCAACAAACGTAAGATTGATAGCATTAGAACTATTTTCTTGACACAATTTTAAAGCATCTGTAATGGTTTGAGCGGTTGGAGAAATGATTTCTTCATAGTTATCATTTTTAAGTTGATATAGGGCAAAGTAACAATTATCATTTTTACAATCTATGATACTTGCAATCAAGCCTTCTTTTTTGATGGAATAAGCAAGAGCTTCCAAAGAGGTAATGCCAACACAAGGAATTCCTAGACTATCTTGGAAGGCTTTTGCGGTTGCGATTCCGATTCGAATCCCAGTAAAAGAACCAGGCCCCTTATCACAAGCCAGTAAATCAATATCTTGTAAGGATAAATTAGATTGCTTAAAAGCTTGTTGTATCATAGGCATTAGATTTTCAGAATGAGTTCTTTCTGTATCTTGGTCTAATTGACAAATTAGATGGGTATCTTCTAAAATAGAAACACCACATATATTACTAGCTGTATCAATACTTAATATTTTCAAAATAATCCTCCCATTTCTTTAAATTCGTATCTATTTTTAAAATTCTAATATTTTCATTGTTATCGTCTTTTGAAAATGTAATATGGAGATATTCTTTTGGTAAGGCGTCTTGGATTAATTCGCCCCATTCAATTAGGCAAATCCCATTTTCAAAATATTCTTCTCCACCTATTTCGTAAAATTCAGAGGAGTCTTCTAAACGATAGACATCAAAATGATAAATTTTAGTTTTATTTTTTTCATATTCATTGACAATGGTAAAAGTTGGACTCGATATTTCGTTTTCTAGTCCGAAATGGCTTAAAATACCTTCTACAAATTTTGTTTTACCAGAACCTAAATCGCCAGTTAAAACAATAACATCATTTTTATCTAAAAGATTTGCTAATGACTTAGCAAAATTTTTGGTATCTTTTTCGTTTTCTGATTGGAAATGAAACTGTCTCATGATTATCTCCTTATAACGTATAAAAAATATCATAAATTTTATGATAAAATACTTAAATCATATACAACATATTATAATATAAAAAATCAAAAAATTCAATCAAAAGCCTTGATAAATTATAAAGATTGTAATATAATTGTAATAAATTTGTAATAAAAAAGAAATGTAGACAAGAAGGGAAGATAGAAATGTTTAAATTTGGATTGGGACAAGATATCGGAATCGATTTAGGGACAGCAACGGTAATTGCTTATGTGAAAGGAAAAGGGATTGTATTAAGAGAACCATCTGTTGTGGCAGTAGATAATAACACAGGAGAGGTATTAGCAGTTGGACAAGAAGCAAGAAGAATGCTAGGAAGAACACCTGGAAACATTGTAGCAACTAGACCTTTAAGGGATGGTGTTATATCAGATTATACAGTAACAGAAAAAATGTTAAAACATTTCATTAATAAGGTATGTGGGAAATTCATTTTTGCACCAAGAATTATGATTTGTATCCCTTCACAAGTAACAGAAGTAGAAAAAAAAGCAGTAATTGATGCAGCTTCCCAAGCAGGTGCTAGAAAAGTATATTTAATTGAGGAACCGATTGCAGCTGCCATTGGAGCAGGAATTGATATATCGAAACCATGTGGAAATATGGTAGTTGATATTGGAGGAGGAACGACTGATATTGCGGTTATATCTTTAGGAGGTTCTGTTGTCAGCACATCTTTGAAAACAGCAGGAGACAAGTTTGATGAATATATTGTGAAATATATTAAGAAAAAACATAATATTATGATAGGTGAGAGAACAGCAGAAGATTTAAAAGTAAATATTGGCTGTGTATTTCCTAAAATACAAGATACAGAAATGGATATTCGAGGAAGAGATTTAGTAACAGGACTTCCAAAAACAATTACCGTTTATTCGAGTGAAATGTTGGAAGCTTTAACAGAACCAGCTATGATGATAGTCGATAGTGTTCATTCTGTGTTAGAAAAGACACCACCCGAATTGGCTGCTGATATTAGTGATAAAGGAATTTATATGACAGGTGGAGGTTGTTTAGTAGACGGATTAGATAAACTTTTACAAGAGAAAACAGGAATTAATGTTATGATTGCACAAGATACGGTTTCTTGTGTGGCATTAGGAACTGGAAAAGCTTTGGATAACTTAGATGCCTTAGAAGGAAAAGTGAGAAAATAAATTTAATGTCGCTAGGGAAACATTGTTCTTAGCGACATTTTGTCATGATAGGAAAGGAAAATAAAAATGAAAAAAGTAGCATTTATCACATTAGGATGTAAAGTGAACCAATACGAGACCAACGCTATGAGACAGCAATTTATGAAAAAAGGTTATGAAATACTGGAGCCTACCAACCAAGCAGATATTTATATTGTAAATACCTGTACAGTGACCAATATGTCGGATAGAAAATCAAGACAGATGTTAAGAAGAGTGAAAGAATTAAATTCGGAAGCGATTGTAGTCGCATGTGGATGTTATGTACAAGTAGCGAAAGAAGAAGTAGAAAAAATAAAAGAGATTGATTTAGTTTTAGGGAATAACGAAAAAAAGGAAATAGTAGACATCATAGAAAAATACGTACAAAAGAATCGAAAATATACGCAAGTACAAGATGTTATGCATCAAAAAGAATACATAGAATTAGGTAAAATTACAGATACAGAAAAAACAAGAGCCGTGATTAAAGTACAAGATGGATGTGATAGATTTTGTTCTTATTGTATTATTCCCTATGCAAGGGGAAGAGTCAGAAGTAGAAAACCAGAAAATGTAATAGCAGAAATAGAAAAGATAGCACAAAAGGGAATCCAAGAAGTGGTAATAACAGGAATTCACATCGCTTCTTACGGAAAGGATTTTAAAGAAGAATATAGACTGATTGATTTATTAGAAGAAATCAATCAAATAAAGGGAATACAGAGAGTTCGATTAGGTTCGATGGAACCACTTTTGATAACAGAAGAATTTTTAGATAGATTATCCAAATTAGAAAAAATGTGCCATCATTTTCATTTGTCTTTACAAAGTGGATGTGATGAAACATTAAAAAGAATGAATCGAAGATATACCATTCAGGAGTTTCAAGAGATGGTAGCAAGACTTAGAAAAGTATATGAAGATGTCATTTTAACAACTGATATTATTGTTGGATTTCCGCGGAGAGAGTCAAGAGGAATTTGAAAAAACCTATCAATTTTTACGAGAAATAAAATTTTATAAAATGCATGTATTTAAATATTCTCCAAGAAAAGGAACAAAAGCGGCACAAATGAAGGGACAAATAGATGGAAAAATAAAAGAAGAAAGAAGCAAAAAACTAATCGCATTATCCAATCAGTATCAAAAAGAATATCATGAAAAATATGTGGGAAAAGAAGTTGAAATATTGTTGGAAGAAGAAAAAAATGGATATTATCAAGGACATACCAAAAACTACATTTTAGCATTAGTAAAAAGTCAAAAAAATCTAGAAAATAAAATGATAAGAGGGAAATGTATAGAGGCGAGTATGGATTCTATTTTTTTGGAAACATCACAATGTAATACAAATGTAACAAATACGTAACAAATATTTAATATTAAATTTTATCAAATTAATTGCTTAATTAGAAATTATATAGTATTATAAGAATAATAATTTTGTATAGATTACAAAGGAGGAAAAGCAGATGGCAGATTTAGGAGAAGTAAACAAAGTATCAGGTGTTTTTGGAGGAGTTGAATTAGAAGGTTTTCAAAAGGAAGAACAACAAATTCCAGAAAATGCAGGAACCATCAGACAAGCAGGAACAGATTTACCAATGAAGGTAGGTTTTTGGAGCAAATTTAAGTCATTCTGGTTACAAGATATAAAATGGAATCAAGAAGTGAAAATTGAATTAACAGAAGGTCAACAAAAGCTAGAAAATGAAATAAATGATTTTTTACATCAAGATATTACATGGGGCAAAGTACGTGATTTTTTCTTACAAGACATTTCTTTTAAGTAAAAATTGTAAATTTTTAGTAAATTAATGAAAAAGTATAGCAAAGTGAATAGAATTGTGCTATACTTTTTTTGGTTCAAATAGAGAAAAATAAAAGGAGGGAAGGGAGATGTAACCAAAAGGAAACATCCCCAATAACATGGCAAAAAGTAAAACCATTTTTGTTTGTAATGAATGTGGAAATGAATCTAGTAAATGGCTTGGAAAATGTCCAGCTTGTAATAGTTGGAATAGTTTTTTTGAGCAGAAAATCGTAGAAAGTAAAAATAGTAGTTTAAAACAAAAAGATATAAAAAGCAATATACCACAAAAATTAAATTCCTATGAAGCAAAAGAAGCGATAAGAAATTCCACAGGATTTGGAGAACTAGATAGTGTTTTAGGTGGCGGTTTAGTAAAAGGCTCACTTGTTTTGTTGCGGAGGAGAGCCAGGCATTGGTAAATCTACTTTAATTCTTCAAATTTGTGATAAAGTAAAAGGAGAAGGAAAGGTTTTATATGTTTCTGGAGAAGAATCAGCAGAACAAATAAAAATGAGAGCAGACCGATTAAATATTAAGAATGAGGATATCCTATTTTTAGGAGAAACAGATATTGATATTGTAAATCAAGCGATTATTGATATGAATCCTAAATTAGTGATTATTGATTCTATTCAAACGATGTATTCAGAGGAATTATCAGCCGCTGCTGGAAGCGTGAGTCAAGTAAGAGAAATTACTTCTCAAGTAATGAGAGTTTGTAAATCGAGAGCAATTACTACCATTATTATTGGACATGTTACCAAAGAAGGAAATATTGCAGGTCCAAGAGTATTAGAGCATATGGTAGATACGGTGTTATATTTAGAAGGAGAAAGATATTTTTCGTATCGCATTTTAAGAGGCGTTAAAAATAGATTTGGCTCAACCAATGAAATTGGTATGTTTGAGATGAGAGAAGAGGGAATGTGTGAAATCACCAATCCATCTGAAATACTGATTTCAGAGCGAGAGGATAATCCATCTGGTTCCTGTATTGTTTCTAGTATGGAGGGGACAAGACCAATTTTAGTGGAGTTACAAGCCTTGACATCACAGACCATTTATGGGTATCCTAAGAGAACTGCGAATGGGATTGATTTTAACCGATTAGCACTATTGATTGCAGTATTGGAAAAAAAGGCAGGTCTAATGCTTGGTACACAAGATGTTTATTTGAATGTAGCGGGAGGATTAAAAATTAGTGAGCCTTCGATTGATTTAGGAATTATTATAGCAACAGCTTCTAGTTTTAAAAATATACCAATTCCAAAGGATATGGTAATCATAGGAGAGGTTGGATTAACAGGAGAAGTTAGGAGAATTAATTTAATAGAAAAGAGATTAAAAGAAGCGGAAAGATTAGGTTTTAAATCTTGCATGATTCCAGAAAGTAATAAAAAAGACTTGAAAGATAACTATAAATTAGTTATAATAGGCGTTAGAAATGTAAAGGAAGCAATGAAAAAAGTATTAGGATAAAATTGCTAGTCATAAGAGAAGGGAGAGTAATTTTGAGAAAAGGAAAAGAAGATAATATTACAGAGATTCTAAAATTAATTGCTCCAGGTACACCGATTAGAGATGGATTAGAAAATATATTAAGGGCAAAAACAGGAGCCTTGTTATTAATAACAGACAATAGTGAAGTTTTAAAAGAGGTTGTAGATGGAGGATTTACCATTAATGAAGAATATTCTTCCGCTAAATTATATGAGTTAGCCAAAATGGATGGTGCGATTGTATTAAGTGGTGATTTAAGGAGGATTTTATATGCGAATGCTCAATTAATACCAGCACGAGAAATACTGACATTAGAAACAGGAACAAGACATAGAACAGCAGAAAGAACAGCAAAGCAAACAGGAGAATTAGTCATTAGTATATCACAAAGAAGAAGCATCATAACCGTATTTAAAGGTGATGATAGATATATATTAGAAGATACGGATGTTGTATTAAACAAAGCAAACCAAGCAATACAGACCTTAGAAAAATATAAAAAGGTATTTGATAATAAACTGAATTTATTAAATGAATATGAATTCAATGATATTGTAACACTAGAAAATGTGTTAGTAGCCATTCAAAGAGCAGAAATGGTAATGAGAATTGTAGAAGAGATACAACGACAAATTTATGAGTTAGGTGATGATGGAAGATTAGTAAGAATGCAATTAGAGGAATTAATTGGAGGCTTAGAAAAAGAAGAATTGCTTATCATAAAAGATTATATGGTAGCCACTAAGAAGAAATCAACACCAGAGAAAATACTAGAGAAATTGGAATTGCTAGAATACGAAGAATTAGCAAATGAAAATACCATAGCCAAATTATTAGGATATGAAAATTTTGATAATTACGATGAGGTTGGTGTATACACAAAAGGATATCGTATTTTAAATAAAATACCAAGAATGCCATCTAGTATTGTAGAAAATTTGATTGATACTTTTAAATCATTCCAACACATATTAGCAGCCAATATAGAGAGTTTAGATGATGTAGAGGGAATTGGTGAAGTAAGGGCAAGAGCGATTCAGCAATCTTTAAAAAGAATGCAAGACCAATTTGTATTTTAAGGAAGTAGCTGTTAGTGAGAAAAATGTTACAGAGAACCTATGTAACCGAATAAATAAAAAGGAGAAATGAAAAATGAAAACAAAAAATATAATATGGATAATTGCTTTAATTTTGGTAATAGTATTAATAGCAACTTTAGGATATGGTTATTATAAAAAAGCTACTATGGAGGTAAAAAATCCAATAGCAACGATGGAAGTGGAGAATTTTGGAACCATAAAAATGGAATTATATCCAGAATTGGCACCACAGACAGTAGCCAATTTTGTTACACTTGCTAATAGAGGATTTTATGACGGATTAACATTTCATAGAATTGTAAAAGATTTTATGATACAAGGTGGAGATAAAGAAGGAACAGGACAAGGCTCAGCAACAACAGCTGACTTAAAAGATGATGGTAATGAAACGAAATATTCGATAAAAGGTGAATTTATTGATAATAAAGTAGAAAATAATAAATTAAAATTTGAAGAAGGTGTATTAGGAATGGCGAGAAGCGATTATACATCTTATTCCCCATCTTTAACAGAAGAGTCTTATAATTCAGGAAGTTCACAATTTTTTATTATGACTAAGGAAAATAGTTCGTTAAATGGACACTATACGTCATTTGGTAAGGTAATAGAAGGATTAGATATTGTTCACAAAATAGAGGAAGTTGAAGTAAAGGCAGCGGATAACGCACAAGAAAGTGGAAATACAGAGGTTAGTACACCAGTGAATCCTCCAAAAATCACATCTATTAAAGTAGATACGTATGGAGTAGATTATGGATTACCAGATATATTAGAGCCTTTTGATTATACGTCATGGATGTATAAACAGTATGGAATTGACCCAAGTGCATTGGCACAATAATAAAATCTAAAAGTTTTTTAGATAAAATAGTTGACAAATGGGGTAAAGATAGAGTAAAATATTATATGTGCTCATGTGAGGTGCACGTGAACGATGGTGGATGTAGCGTAGTTGGTTAACGCGCCAGTTTGTGGCACTGGAGACCGTGGGTTCGAGTCCCATCTTCCACCCCATTTATTTAATATATTGGGCTGTAGCCAAGCTGCTGAGGCTGTTCGAGCAAAGCGAGTTACAGCATCAGTATGCAGGGAGCGATAGCGAGTCGCTGGTAAGGAAACTTATTCGTGACGATAAATTTTAATATATTGGGCTGTAGCCAAGCGGTAAGGCACCAGACTTTGACTCTGGCATGCGCTAGTTCGAATCTAGCCAGCCCAGCCAAAAAGAAAGACGATAGTGAAACTATCGTTTTTCTTTTTGGAAGAACTGACAAGTAAGTACAAATAGTGAGCCGAAGGTACGCGGCGTCGTGAGCGAAGCGAGGGAGTCCCTTTAGGGATTCGAATCTAGCCAGCCCAGCCAATTTAAAAAATTATCTAATTAGACTTATTCCGATAAGTGGGTTTAAATATGATAATTTTTTTATTTTTATGCAAAACTAATTGCATTTG
>CAOKVW010000009.1 GCA_948472955.1 uncultured Clostridium sp.
AAGGTAAGTATAATATATTAAATTTTAAACTTTATTATATTATACAAGGAATTTAGAATGAAATTATTCAAGAAAAATCAAATTATTATTTATGTGATTGTATTAATGTTAATGACAGCAGGTTATTTAAACTATACCACGAATTCAAAAAAGCAAACATCAGTAGAAACATCTATGCAATTAGAGTCAAAAGATGACACCAAATTAGCAGATATTGGAGATGCTACTTTAGTTAATAGTAATGATGTGGCAACGCAAAACACAACCAATGAAGCCAAAACAACAAATAGTGTAAAAGACGAAACAAATACTAATAATGTTATGTTAGAAGATGACGAAACCAGTGAAGAAACAGCATTACAAACCAGTAGTGCTAATAGCAATGATTATTTTGTAAAATCTAAAATGGAAAGAGAGGCTATGTATTCTCAAATGATAGAAACCTATGAGAAGGTATTAAATAGCACTAATTCAATTGAGACACAAAGACAATCTGCTACACAAGAGATACAAAAAATAAATGAAACCAAAAATAGTATCATGATATGTGAAAATTTGATAAAAACAAAAGGTTTTGAAAATAATATTATTTTTGTAAATGGGGAAAGTATTAGTATTATTGTTGGCGTAGAGGAAATCAAACAAGAAGAGGTGGCTCAAATTCAAAATATTATTGCAAGAGAAATGAAAGCAAAAATAGAAAATATACATATTGCAACAAAATGAGGGCAAAAAAATAAGCCCTTATTTTTTAGGCAATATCTTTCGTCATTTTTCTGATATATTTTCCTATTTCTTCATTGGTCAAATCTAATTCTATGATTAAATTCCTAAGAACGTCTCTTCTTGGTAAATCTTCTTCATTATCTATCCTCACATATTGTCTTAAACTAATTCCAAGAAGTTGTGACATTTTTTCCTGTGTGTATTTCTTGGATTTTCTTTTTTCTTTAATCATAAAATCACCTTAATTTATAGAATTAAAATAATTATGCCATAAATTTGGAAATAATTGTATTGACATTTTGCGACATATTAAAATATGAATATGTATAAATAAAAACAATATATGAAAAAATATAAATAAGTTTTTTAAAATACTAGACATATATTTTTTTATATGATATAAAAAAGAAAGAAAAAGCATGAAACTCAATGTTATTAAGAATAATAACATAATATTGAAATAAAAAGTTAAGGTTTATCGATAAAACTGTGATAAAACCTAAAAATATCATATTAAATGGGGGAAAAGAAAATGAAAGAAACACCAAACCAAGAAAAAGGTATCACATTAATTGCGTTAGTACTAACCATAATCGTATTAATAATATTAGCAGCAGTAAGTATAGCAACCCTAACAGGAGATAATGGGATATTAACCAAAGCACAAGAAGCAAGAGAAACAACCAAAAAAGCAGAAATTGATGAGCAATTAAGATTAGCCCAGCTAAGTGCCAAAATAAAAAAATCTGGGGGAGACATTACCATAGAGGAATATCTACAAGAGCTAACAGAAGAGAAAGTAGACTTTGCGGAAGGAGATACCGACAAATATGGTGATTTATATGACATATATCAAAAGGTAATCGTAGTAGAAGGAAAATATATCTATGGATTAAGTGAAAAAAACGGAGATGTCGTATTTGAGGAAAAAGGGACAGAAGATAAAATAAAGCCAACTGTGAAATCCATAGAAATAGTAGAAAAAACAGAAACAACGATAAAAGTAAAAGTAACCACAGTAAGAAATAACGGAGGCACACTAAAATATTATATAAAAAAAGAAGATGCGGTAGACTATGAGTTAGTAGAAGAACAAGAAGGAGAAGAATATACCTTTAAGAATTTAGACCCAAACAAAACTTACAGTAAAATCAAAGTAGAAGCTATAGCCCCAAATGGAGAAACAGCATATCAAGAAATTGATATAAAAACAGGTCCAACTATAAATTTAGATTTAACCGAAATAAGTGCAACAACCAATAGTATTAAAATTACAGCCAATGCAACCGATACAGAAAGTGGAATAGCAAAATATTACTTTAGTAGAGACAATGGTGCAAATTGGTACCCAACAAATGGACAAACAGGAGCCAGCTATACATTTAACAATTTAACCCAAAATATAACCTATAGCCTAAAAATAAAAGTAAAAAATAATGATGGAAATGAAACAATATCAGATTCCATACCAACAAAGACAGAAAGTGTACCTAATTTTGTTGATAAAGAAAATGATACAATCAATGGTAATATGACATTTACTTATACACCAAACACAGCAATCAATGGAAATGTAACAGTAACTATAACAACTGATATACAAGGATACAGGATACAATACACAAAAGAAGATCCTACTGTTGAAAGCAACTGGAGAGAATACACCACAGGAGTAGTATTCGAAAGCAATGGAATTATATATGCCAGATTAAAAGATAGTACAGGACAAGTAGGAGGATATGCCACAGGAAATGTTACAAAAATAGATAAAACAGATCCAAGTGAGGCGACCATTGGATTAAGTACCAGAACGGCAGGTGTAGGAAGAGACATTACAGCCACAGTAACGCAAAGTGATAATACAGGAGGAAGTGGAGTTGATATAACAAATTGTAAATGGATTTATACCAAAAGTAGTAGTCTAATAGGAACAAGTGCATCAAGCTACACAGGAGGAACATTTAACGAAAATCCACAGACTTTAACTTTAAATGCTGTAACAGAAGGAACGTATTACCTACATGTATTAACAGTTGATCATGCAGGAAATGCAAAGGAAACTATTTCAGAAGGTATAACCCTACAATTCCTTTCTTATTCTGCTCCTAGTTCCTATACGTATTCTTTTAAAGCAGGAGAAAATGTAACAGCCTATGTGTATCCAATCAATGATAGAGGGGAGAATGAAATTCTTTTTGTAGGTTCAGGTTCTATGTTTAACCAAGTGAGTGGTCTTTCTGGTAACTTAGGTGATGGTGTTCCAAATTGGGGATGTACTGCAGACAATGATAGAGGAATTGTTAGAGCTGTTATTTCTAATGGCATTACCAGTATAGCTGACTGGACATTCTGTTTTATGAGTAAACTGCAAGAGGTAGTAATTCCTAAAAGTGTCACTAAATTAGGTGATGGCTCATTTATCTTTTGTACTGAACTGAAGGAAATTTATATTCCTGAAAACGTATCTTATATGGGAAATCCTTATGGTTATAGGGGCTCAGGTGTTTTTAACAAGGATACTTGTATTATCCATGTAAAAGGAAAATCCTCTGCTCCAAGCACATGGGATCCAGCTTGGCTAAACGGATTCGAAGGAACAGTCGAATGGAACTGTCCACATCAATAAATGAGGTGAAAAATGAAGAAAAAATGGAAAATACTAGTAGTAGTGTGCTTAATCATAGCCACTGCTGCTAGCATAGTAATCTATCAAAAAACATACCAAAAAAATATTGTAGTGAAAAATAAAAGCATCCTTCAACAAGGTTTATTCCAATTCAAAGACTTGAATGGTAATGGAGAATTAGATGGTTACGAAGATTGGAGATTATTGAGTCGGAGAAAGAGCGAAAGATTTAGTCAAACAAATGACTTTAGAGGAAAAAGCTGGCATGCTTTTGATTCATTCACAATTTAGTGCTGTTTCGCAAAAAGATGAGACCTTAACTAGCATGAATGGAAAATTAAATGAAGCAGAAGCCTCTAGTGAGACAAAAATTTATCTAAATTATAGCGGAAATACCAAAACCATAAGAGACTTAAATATCAGACATATCATCACAAGAGAATTTATCAAAGCAGAGGAAATGGCACAATGGAACAATGCGATGAATGAATTGGCAGAAAGTACACGATTAGGAATTCCAGTTCAAATAACCTCTAATCCTAAAAACAGTTCTGATATGTTATTAGCTGATTTTAAGAGCAGTAATAACACCATATATCCATCTACTTTAGGAATAGCAGCAGCAAGCTTAGGAGAAGAGAAAGCTAAAGGTAATTCAAAAATCGTAAAAGAATTTGCTGAAATCGTTAAAAATGAATTTATGGCATCTGGCATTCGAAAAGGATACATGTATAGTGCAGATGTTATGACAGATGCTAGATGGGCAAGAAACAGTGAGACCTTTGGGGAAAATGTAGATTTTGTAAGCAAAGCCATACAAACCATAATAGAAACATTACAAGGCGGAAAAAAATTGAAGGCAAATGGTGTTGCCTTAACGGTAAAGCATTTTCCAGGTAGTGGAGCGAGAAACAATGGGAATGATTCTCATTATGAAGCTGGCAGATATTCACCATATAAAACGGAAAACAGTTTGGAAAAATATCACCTAAAACCATTTGAAACAGCGATAAAAGCAGGAGTATCTTCTATCATGCCATACTATTCACAACCAGACCCTAACAGTGCAAAACAAACCTATCAAAATGAGACTATTGATATGACAGGAAGTTCTTATACGTATAATCAAGAGTTTTTAAATAACCTATTAAGAGAAAAGATGCAATTTAAAGGATATATCAATACCGATAGTGGTGTCATTGATTTTATAAGTTGGGGAGAAGAGAACAAAACCAATAGCGAAAAAGTAGCAAAAGCAATCAATTCTGGCGTAGACTTAATATCGGATACCAACCATGTAGAGTGGGTGATAGAAGCAGTAAAACAAGGATTATTGACAGAGGAAAAAGTAAACCAAGCAGTGGAAAGAGTATTAATCGAAATGTTTGAACAAGGGCTTTTTGAAAACCCATATGTAGAGGCAGAAAAAGCAAAAGACATAGTAGCAACCGAAGAAAACATCGACAAAGCATATGAAGTACACCAAAAATCAGTTGTCCTATTAAAAAATCAAGAGGAAGCTTTACCAATTAAGTCGAAAAACGAACAAGAAAATATAAAAGTATATGTAGAAGAATATGGAACAACAGGAAGAATGATAGCGGATGCTTTAGCAACCAGACAATATCCAATAGAAATCGTAGAAGATTATCAGCAAGCTGATTATTTTATCACCTATTTATCAGGAAAGACAACCAAAGAAACAATATGGGATTTGAATTTAAAAGATATGATAGGAGAAAAATACGAAGCATGGATTGCAACTGGTAACCACATAAAGGAAAAGGGAGGAAAAAGAATAACCATTATCAACTTTAACACAGCCTTCATTCTAGATGGAATTGAACAATATTCAGATGCCATTTTAGGAGGATTTAGAACCTATACTTGTGCGATTATGGACGTGATGACTGGAAAAGTACAGGCGACAGGAGTGTTACCATTTACGTTACCAGCTAACAGTGACGTAGTAGCGATTGATGAAAAGGGAGAATGTGCTTCTCCAAATGATGTTCCTGGTTATGATAAAACACAATATATGAAGGATAATAAGGTTTATGAATATATGGATCAACAAGGAAACAAATATGTTTGTGGTTTTGGACTAAATGGAAAGTAAATTTAAGACTGGAAGATGATTTTGGGGACAGAGAAAAAATCATGATGAGTGGTAAGTTTGAATAGCAACTTGCCACTTTTTTTAATCAATTATGATTTTTTCCTCCGTCCCCAAAATCATTTTTTTCTAAAATTTTTTCAAAACCCTTTCAAAAAACAACAAAATAGTATAAAATAGTAGAAAATTATATTTTAGGAGAGGAACATGAACAAAAAATGGCAAATCTATGAAATAGATGAAAACAAAATCAAAGAAATAGAAGAAAAATACCAAATCAACAAACTATTAGCCACTATTTTGATAAACAGAAATATCACACAAGAGGAAGAAATACGATTATTTTTAGAACCAACTAGAAAGGATTTTCACGACCCATTTTTAATCACAGATATGAAAAAAGCAGTAGAAAGAATCATCCAAGCCATCCAAAAGCAAGAAAAGATTACCATTTATGGAGATTACGATGTAGATGGCATTACCAGCATAACGGTATTAAAGAGTTTTTTAGAAGATAGAGGCATAGAGGTAGACAGCTATATTCCCAATCGATTAGAAGAGGGATATGGTTTAAATAAGGAAGCAATTGGGAAAATTGTAGAAAAGGGATGCCAATTAATGATTACCGTTGACTGCGGTATATCAGCAGTAGAAGAAATTGCTTATGCCAATTCCTTTGGAATAGAAACGATTGTAACAGACCATCATGAGCCTGGGAATGAACTGCCACAAGCCATTGCAGTAATTGACAATAAAAGAAAAGACAGTCAGTATCCTTTTCGAGAATTAGCAGGAGTAGGAGTTGTTTTTAAGCTAATTCAAGCCATTGGTATTACCTTGGGATTAAAAGAAGAGGAATATCTTAAATATTTAGATATTGTATGTGTCGGAACCATATCAGATATTGTTCCATTAGTCAACGAAAATAGAGTGATTGCCAAGCTAGGTTTAATGTTAATTCGTCAAACCAGAAATATCGGTTTACGTTCTATTATCAATTCTTCTGGTTATACTAAAATAGATTCCAATAGTATTTCTTTTGGAATAGCACCTAGAATTAATGCTTGTGGAAGAATGGGAAAAGCAGAAGAAGCATTGGAATTATTGTTATGCAAAAATATTAATTATGCCAATGAATTAACCAAGAAATTAAATGAACATAATCGAATAAGACAAGAAACAGAGAAAGACATTTTTGAAAATGCGGTTCAGCAAATTGAAAAAGAACAGTTAGATAAAAATAATGCTATCATTGTAGGAGGAGAAAATTGGCATCATGGTGTGATTGGAATTGTATCTTCTAAAATTACAGAGATGTATTTCAAACCAAGTATTTTATTGAGTTTTGAAGAAGATGGCTTGGGTAAGGGGTCTGGAAGAAGTATCCCCGGATTTGATTTACATGATGCTTTAATGCAATGTGAAGATACGATTGAAAAGTTTGGCGGTCATAGTATGGCTGTCGGAATTACCGTACAAAAAGATAAGTTCTTAAAATTTAGGGAAGCGTTTGAAAAAATAGCCTCCCAAGCTCATATGGATGAAATCATACCAGTGATTCAAGTAGATAGCAAAATTGATGTAAAAGATATTAACAAAGACATGGTAGAAAGTTTAAAACAGCTAGAGCCTTTTGGAGAAGGCAATAGAATGCCAGTGTTTGTGTTTCGAAATTTGAAAATTGATTCCATTCGAGCCTTATCAGAAGGAAAACATTTAAAATTAACATTAAAGGATAATAATACCATGATAAGTGCCATTGGATTTAATTTAGGACAGTTGTCTGAAGAGTATACGATTGGTGATAAAATCGATGTGGTTGGTGTCCTTGAGATTAATAGTTTTAATGGAGTGGATAGCTTGCAAATTAATTTAAAAGATGTTATGAGGTCTTTATAATATTGTTGGCTTAGTTGCTTATCAAGTTTATTATACTTTTTATTTGTAACTCCCAACTGCACACAGTCTGTAATTGCATAACAGACTGTAAGCTTGTTGGTCCCCACGATTTGTTACTGCATAAAAAGTATAATAAACTTAAAATTCAAAAGAAATAAATCATAAAAAAGTAAAAGGGAGGCTTAAGGGTGCAAGAGGGAAAAGAAATAACGATAGAAGATGTAATCAATAAAAGAAAACAGCATACCAAAAAAGTGGATATCAAGTTAATTAGGAAGGCATTTGATTATGCTAATCATCATCATGGCAATCAATGTAGACAATCTGGGGAACCATATATTATCCATCCTCTTAATGTTGCCTATATTTTAGCAGATATTGGTTTAGATGATAGTACCATAAGTGCTGCCCTTTTACATGATGTAGTAGAAGATACCGAAATAACCGAACAAGAGATTAGGCAAGAATTTGGTTCAGAAATTGCAGAAATGGTACAAGGGGTTACCAAACTAGGAAGCATGCAATTTGCTTCTATAGAAGAGCAACAAGTAGAAGATTACAGAAAAATGTTTTTAGCGATGGGAAAAGACATTCGAGTCATTCTAATCAAATTAGCCGATAGGCTTCATAATATGAGAACCTTGAAATATCTAAAAAGGGAAAGACAAATTGCCAATGCCAAAGAAACGATGGAATTATATACCCCTCTTGCGAATCGTTTGGGTTTGTATTCCATTAAATGGGAATTAGAGGATTTAGCATTCAAATATTTATATCCAGAAGAATACCATGATTTAGTAGAAGGCATTAATAAAAAGAGAGAAGAGAGACTGAAATTCATCGAAAAGATTATGGATGATATTCGTATGGAATTAAAAAATCAAAAAATAGAAGCAGAAGTCACGGGAAGAGCAAAGCATTTATATAGTATTTATCGAAAGATGAAAAGAGATAACAAGACACTTGACCAGATATATGACTTGTTTGCCTTACGTATTTTAGTTCATTCGATAAAAGATTGTTATGCAGCATTGGGAATTGTACATGAAATGTATAGTCCTATGCCAGGAAGATTCAAAGATTATATTGCTGTACCCAAACCCAACATGTATCAATCGATTCATACTACTTTGTTAGGAGATAAAGGAACACCCTTTGAGGTACAGATTCGTACTTGGGATATGCACCGAGTAGCTGAATATGGTATTGCAGCCCATTGGGCTTATAAAGAAGCCAATTATTTTGGCAAAAAAACATCGGTAAAAGTAGAAGAGGACAAATTGGCTTGGTTAAGGGAAACCTTAGAGTGGCAAAAAGAAATGCAAGACCCACAAGAATTTTTAACCACTTTAAAAACAGAATTATTTGAAGATGAAGTCTATGTTTTTACACCCAAAGGTGCCATAAAGGTTTTACCAAGAGGAGCAACGCCAATTGATTTTGCTTATACGATACATGCAGAAATTGGTCATCATATGACAGGTTGTAAAATTAATAGTAAGATGATGCCAATTGTTACCCCTTTAAAAAGTGGAGATATTGTGGAAATCATTACTTCTGATAAATCCAAAGGACCAAGTAGAGATTGGCTGAAATTTATTAAAAGTACCAGTGCTAAAAATAAAATTTTAGCATGGTTTAAAAAAGCACAAAAGGCAGAAAACATCGAAAAGGGAAAAGATTTAATAGATAAAGAATTAAAAAGAATCGGATTTTCTCATACCAATCTGTTCAAACCAGAATATATCGAACCAATGCTAGATAAATATAAATATAAAAACTTGGATGAGATGTATGCAGCTGTTGGTTTTGGTGCCAATTCATCGGTAAAAGTAATTGCTAGAATGTTACAAGAATATCGAAAAGAACATGAAGAAGAAAATATTGAGGCTAAAATTGAGGAACTGGCAAAGGCAAGACAAAGGCGTCCCAAACCATCTAATTCAGGCATTATAGTCAAAGGAATTGATAATTGCCTTGTAAAATTATCAAAATGTTGTAATCCCCTTCCAGGAGACGAGATTGTAGGTTATATCACAAAAGGAAGAGGTGTTTCTGTCCATAGAAAAGATTGTGTTAATATTGGAGAGTTATTGGCAGAAGAAAACAGAATGATTGATGTAGAATGGTATGAGGAAAATGAGTCTTCTTATCAAGTGGATATCGAGGTATATTCAAATGATAGAACAGGACTATTGATGGATATATTAAAGGAAATCGGTACCACAAAAGCAAAGATACTAGGAGTTAATACTAAAACAACGAAAGAAAGAATTGCCATTATGGAAATTACACTAGAGATTGAAAATTTAGAGGAATTAAACAAAGCACAAAGAGCAGTCAGAAAAGTAAACAGTGTTTATGAAGTGAAAAGAAAAAAATAATGTGACAAGAGGGGCGCCCCTTTTTGTCACATAAAAGGAGAAAGAGATGAAATTAAAGGAACTGAAGATAGATACTTGGATGGGAGATGCTACGAATTGTTATATTTTAGTAGATGAAAAATCCAAAGAAACTATGGTAATTGACCCAGCAGGAGAAGTGGAAAAAATAGAAGAACTGATTCATATTATGCAGGGAAAATTGAAATATATTTATTTGACACATTGCCATGGGGACCATATATTGGGAGTAACGGAATTGAAAAAACAATGTGGCGGAAAGATATTAATTCATAGAGAAGATAGTGACGGCTTGAATAATCCCAATATTAATTTAACTCCCTATATTGGCGTGGGAGAGATTGAATTAGAGGCTGATTCTAGAATCGATGATGGAGATTTGATGCATTTGGGAAATATAGAGTTTAAGGTTCTTCATACACCAGGTCATACAAAAGGGAGTACCAGTCTTTATTGCGAAGAAGAGAATTGCTTGTTTTCAGGTGATACTATTTTTAGGGGTACTTGGGGAAGAACGGATTTACCTACTTCTAGTAGAGAGGATATTATGAAGTCGATTGAAGAGAAAATTATGGTTCTGCCAGATGAAACGATTGTGTATCCGGGTCATGGTATGATGGCTATGCTTAAAGATGAAAAACCAATTTATCTCGAGTTGAAGCCTAAATTGTTTTGAAAGTGTTGCAAATTGGATGAAATTAATGTATAATAGAATAGAAACTGCTAACACTAGTTGTAACGGTAAAGGAGGAAGAAAGAATGCCAAACTTAGGCATAAATAAGGAAAAACTACAATCCTTTGGCTACACCATACAGAGAGAGGACTCGTATTGTGCTATTTTATCCTTAACGGGAGAAAAAGTACTAGAGGTCCTTAAGTTACCACATACGGTGATGGTGTTAAACCAGGAATCTTTTGCAAATAACAGAGCAGTAACCCTTACAATAGAAAAAGGGATAGCAGTAGCAAAAGATTCTTTAGGAAAGGTGATAGTTTGGGCATCTGAAACGAAATGACACAATTATTTTAAGTGTTATGGATTGGGGCATTGGAATTTTTCCAATGTCCTTCAATTAAAATAAAGAAGAAAGAAGTGATAAAATGGATAAAACAGAGCCAAGAACATTAGCAGGATTTATGGAGTTATTACCAAATGAGCAAATTCTATTCGAACAAATGAAACAAACCATAGGAAATACCTATCAAAAATTTGGATTTTTGCCATTAGACACACCAGTAATAGAGCTATCAGAGGTATTATTAGCCAAAGCAGGAGGAGAAACCGAAAAGCAAATTTATCGATTTAAGAAAGGGGAAACTGATTTATCTTTAAGATTTGATTTAACCGTTCCACTTTCCAAATATGTTGCTAAAAACTATGGTAATCTTAGTTTTCCTTTTAGAAGGTACCAAATTGGAAAAGTGTATCGTGGCGAAAGGACACAAAAAGGAAGATTCCGTGAATTTTATCAATGTGACATCGATGTCATTGGTGATGGAGAATTAGCCATTATTAATGATGCAGAGCTTCCAAGCGTTATTTATACGATATTCAAAGAATTGGGATTTGATAATTTTACGATTTGTGTAAATAACCGCAAAATATTAAATGGTTTATTTGAAAGTTTAGGGCAGAAAGAAAATGCCGTTGAGATTTTAAGAGTCATTGACAAAATTGATAAAATAGGAAAACAATCTGTAATAGAAGAATTAGCTAAATTAAAGGTAGAAAAAACTGAAATTGAAACCATTATCAATTTTATTGCCATAGAGGGAAATTCGGATGAAAAAATAGAAAGTTTAGAAAACTTAGGAATCGAAAATGAGATATATGCCAAAGGAGTAGAAGAATTAAAACAAGTAGTAAAAAATATTCGATTATTTGGCGTTCCAGATAGCAATTTTAAAGTGGATTTAACCATTGCAAGAGGATTGGATTATTATACAGGAACTGTGTACGAAACTTTTTTAAATGATTACAGAGAGCTTGGAAGTGTATGTTCCGGCGGAAGATATGAAAATTTAGCAGAATATTACACAGACAAAAAATTACCAGGTGTTGGAGTTTCCATTGGCTTAACAAGATTATTCTACAAACTAAATGAATTAAATTTAATCCAAGCAGAACAAAAGTCAGTCTCACAGGTATTGATTATACCAATGATAGAGGATTTGGAAAAACCTATTAAATTAGCGACTGATTTGAGAAAACTTGGCGTGAACACAGAGGTATATCTAAATGATAAAAAATTAAAAGCTAAGTTTAAGTATGCCGATAAATTGAAAATTCCTTATGTGGTTGTGATAGGAGAAGATGAACTTGCTACCAATACAGCTAATGTTAAGAATATGGAGACAGGAGAGGAGAAGAAGGTTAAGTTAGAGGCAAGTGAAATTTGTAAAATTATGTGAAATATAGTAGTAAGACCAACGAACCAGCGGAAAATTTTTCCCCGCTGGTTTGTTCCTTTTATTTATAAAGCAAAGTAATTTTATTACCATTCTTTTCGATAAAACCCTCTTCCTTCAAAAGCTTTAATTCTCGCATCATAGCACTTCTATCAACACTTAGATAATCAGCCAAATCGGTCAAAGAAAAAGGCAGAGAAAAAGATTTACTTAAATTTCTAGTAGACAACATCGTAAAATAGCCAATCAATTTATCACGAATCGACCTTTTGGTAAGTAATTCAATTCTCATATTTAAATCGGTAACTTTACTCAAAATTAATTCTGGCAAGTCTTCTGCTAATTCTTGATGGAACTTACAAGTATTTCTACATTTTGTATGAATATCATTATAACCATAAAAAAGTACTTCACATTTTTCACGAGCCTCTACCAATAACTCATTATTAGTGGTGATGGTGTAAAACACTTCTCCAAAAACATCATTTTTAGAAAAATGTTCTACAATGGTTCTGTTACCATTTAAGTCATAACGGACTAAGTCTGCATTTCCACTTGTTAAAATGCAAAATTGATTTCTTTTTTTGATATAACTAGTAATGATTTCATTTTTGGAAAAGGTCTTTTTTTGTACCCTATGGCAACTTTTTTCAAATTTGTCGATTAGTTCTTCTATATTAAAATTAATGTCCATTTTATTCTCTCCTCGTCTTGATTATAACAAAAAAACGTTGCAAATGCAACTTGGGACATGGGGACGTAGATAATGTCCCTATGATAAATAATGTCATAAACCAATGTGTTATCTATTATTTTTTTACACCTTGTGTGTCGCAACCTCCTGATTTTTAAAAATAGACGGTTGCTCCAATCGCACTCGCGTCCGCTCGTTTAGTCGCTTACGCGGTGTTACAAAAATAATAGATAACACATTAGTTAGAAATTTTGAGTATTCAGGGACATTATCTACGTCCCCATGTCCCAAGTTGCATTGTAATACAATTGTAATACAAATGTCATATTCGACAAAAACTTACATGAAAGCATATTTAGAAAATGGAAAACTATGTTAGTTGCTTTTGCAACAGAAAAGAAAAAATCTTTTTATATAATAAGAACATGCAGAAAAAAGAAAAGGGGAAGAAACATGAAAATTATTAAAAGAGATGGAAGAGCAGTAGACTACGATAGAGAAAAGATAAAAATTGCGATTGAAAAGGCAAATGAGGAAGTAAGAGCAAAAGAAAGAGCCACCAAAGAAGAGATTAAAAACATTATTGCCTATATTGAAGAATCCAATAAAAAAAGAATGTTAGTGGAAGACATTCAAGATATTATAGAAGAAAAGTTAATGGAAATTGACAAATATGAGTTAGCGAAAAAATATATTGTATATCGTTATACCAGAGCTTTGGTAAGAAAGCAAAATACAACAGATGAGTCTATTTTAGGCTTACTTAGAAATGAAAACAAAGAGTTAGCAGAGGAGAATTCCAACAAAAATACCTTATTAGCTTCCACTCAAAGAGATTACATCGCAGGAGAGGTTTCCAGAGACTTGACTAAAAGATTGTTATTGCCAGAAAAGATAGTGAAAGCGGATGAAGATGGGATTTTGCATTTCCATGATGCAGACTATTTTGTGCAACCAATTTTTAACTGTTGTTTAATCAATATAGCAGATATGTTAGATAATGGAACTGTCATGAATGGAAAGATGATTGAAACACCAAAAAGTTTTCAAGTGGCATGTACGATTACAACACAAATTATTGCAGCAGTGGCTAGTAATCAATATGGTGGGCAATCTGTCGATATGATTCATTTAGGAAAATATCTAAGAAAAAGCTATGACAAATTTAAAGAAGAAATGCAAGAAAAATATCAAGGAAAAATACCAGAAGACACACTGGAAGAGATTGTGCAAGATAGATTACAAGCAGAACTAAGAGCAGGGGTACAAACCATTCAATATCAAATTAATACCTTAATGACAACCAATGGGCAGTCACCATTTGTCACACTATTCTTACATTTGGAAAAAGATGACCCATATAGCAAAGAAAATGCTATGATTATTGAGGAGGTAATCAAACAAAGATTACAAGGAATTAAAAATGATAATGGCGTTTATGTGACACCAGCTTTTCCAAAGTTAGTTTATGTATTAGATGAATGTAATAATTTGACAGGGGGAGAATACGATTATTTGACCAAATTAGCGGTTGAGTGTTCTTCTAAAAGAATGTATCCAGATTATATTTCTGCTAAAAAGATGCGTGAGAACTATGAAGGTAATGTATTTAGCCCAATGGGTTGTAGAAGCTTTTTATCACCATGGAAAGATGAAAAGGGGAATTATCAATTTGAAGGAAGATTTAATCAAGGGGTAGTAAGTATCAATTTACCACAAATTGGAATCGTAGCAGATGGTGACGAAGAAAAGTTTTGGCAAGAATTAGACGAAAGACTAGAACTATGCAAAGAAGCTCTAATGTGTAGACATTATGCACTATTAGGAACCAAATCAGATATTAGCCCTATCCATTGGCAATATGGAGCCATCGCTCGTTTACAAAAAGGGGAAACGATTGATAAATTATTGTTGGGTGGCTATTCCACTATGTCTTTAGGTTATATTGGATTATACGAAGTAACCAAACTAATGACAGGGGAATCCCAAACCACAGAGAAGGGACATGAATTTGCTCAAAAATTGATGAAATATTTGAGGGCAACAACCGATAAATGGAAAAAAGAAACGAATATTGGATTTGCTTTATATGGCACACCAGCAGAGAGTTTATGTTACAAATTTGCTCGCATTGATAAAGAAAAGTTTGGAACGATTCAAGATGTGACAGATAAAGGCTATTATACGAATTCTTATCATGTGGATGTAAGGGAAAAAATTAATGCTTTTGATAAATTGGCTTTTGAAAGTGAATTTCAAAAAATATCTTCTGGCGGTTCTATTTCTTATATTGAAATACCAAATATGAATAAAAATTTAAAAGCATTAGAGACAGTTGTAAAATTTATTTATGATAACATTCAATATGCCGAATTTAATACGAAATCAGATTTTTGTCATGCATGTGAATTTGATGGAGAAATTATTATCAATAAAGAGAATGAGTGGGAATGCCCAAATTGTGGGAATAAAGACCATAGCAAAATGACAGTGGTACGAAGAACGTGTGGCTACTTGGGTGAGAATTTTTGGAATGTGGGAAAGACCAAAGAAATTAAACAAAGAGTGATGCATTTATAGAAGGATTGCCAAAAGGGACGAACCTTTTTGGCAATCTTTAGCATATTTATGATTCTGTTTTTAAAAAAGTTCTTAGTAATTGTTCTCTACATTTATTTTCAAACTCATCATTTAAAGGCTCTAAGACAATATCTTCTTCATATTTTCTATCAAGGCAATATTGAATAATATAATCAGCAAGTTCTGGATTTTTGGAAAGAAGAGGACCATGTAAATAAGTAGCAATTACATTTTTTTGAAAAAAGCCTTCTCCGACATCAGAAAATTGATTACCATTTCCAGACAAAACAGTTCCAAAAGGGGTTGTGATATTAAAAGTTTGTCCACCATGATTTTCAAATCCAATAATTTTTATTTTCTTATGATTCAGTTCTGTTTCAATCACGATATTACCAATACATCTCTTTTTTCTATCATGGATAGCCTCTGTATAATAATCAAAAATTTCTAAACCAGGAATGACATTTCCTTCTACGCCTTTATAGTATTTACCAAATAACTGGTAAGAACCACAAATTAACAAGAAAAAGACTCCACTGTCAATAGCTTCTTGGATAGAATCTTTATATTGGAGCAAATCCTGAGCTAGGATTCCTTGTTCTTGGTCAGCACCTCCGACCAGCAAAAACTAAGTCATAACTTTTAAAATCAGGAGGCGTATCACCAATGGAGTAAGTTTCAATAACAGCTTGAAATCCACGCTGTTCTAATCGATAGCGTAAAACTTGAATATTTCCAAAATCTCCATATAATTCTAAAATATCAGGATATAAATATAATATTTTTAATTCTTTCATCATTTCTCCTTTTAGGACATGGGGACGTAGATAATGTCCCTATTATAAATTTCTATTAACTAAATTGTTTTATTTAGTTATAATTTTAAATAGTTAGGGACATTATCTACGTCCCTGTGTCCTCATTTTAGTTTTAAAATTTCATTTCGAGTTGGTTGCAAAGAAGTATAGTTAGCAATAACATATTTTTTGACATCTGTTTGATAAAATTTTTCGACTGCTTCATGTAAGTCCAAATAAGGTTCAATTTTATCGATAGGAAATCCAGCGGTTTTAATGCGAATAGCAATGTCATAGGCACGGGTGCCAGAGGTAACAATTCTTGTTACATGATTTAAGGTATCAAAGTTAATGTCCCAAATCCAAGATACGTCATGTCCATCTGCGAGATTATCATTTAAGACAAATAATAATTCTTTTTCATCTTCGTCTTCGTTTAAAATTCTTAGACTAACATTGCTACCAGTTGGGTTTTTGGCTAAATTGATAATGGTTGGAATACCTTTTATTTCTAATTCTTCTAAGCGGCCATTGTTTAATACAAAAGTGGATAATGCTTTTTGAATAGTTTCGGTATCAATGTTATACAAACTAGCACAAGCGACAACAGCGACAAAGTTGTAGATATTATAAATACTATTAAATTTAGTTTGATAAGTAATTCCATTAATAGCAAAGGTTCGACTTTTTAAATCTACATGAGTCGCTAGTTTATAGATTTCATTGTCTCCATAATTACAATTAGGACATTTGAATTTGCCAATATGAGAATATTGATAATATTCATATTCGATACGTGTATTACAGAAAGGACAAAATTTCCCCTCTCCAGCTTCTTTCATGTCATCGGTAGCATAGTCGTATTTTTCAACACTAAAATAATACACATTATGATTGTCTGGGTTAGCTTGTCCAAGCCTTGCTACATTAGGGTCATCATTGTTTAAAATTAAATTTCCAGTATAAGTTTTTAAAAATTCTTGGATTCTTAAAATGAGAGATTCTACCTCACCATTACGGTCTAACTGGTCACGGAAAAAGTCAAGAATGACCAAAGTATCGAGTTTTAAATCTTTGAAAATGACTGGTACATAACCTTCATCGACTTCAAATACCAAATAATCAGCTTTCATTTTGCCACTTAAAGAGCAGTTTTTTAAAAGGGTTGATAAAATGCCAGTCTCCATATTGTTTCCTTCGATGTTACTGATTACTTTTTTACCAGCTGTTTTGAAAACATGCCCAATGGCATTGTTTGTCATGGTTTTCCCATTGGTTGCTGTGACTGCGATAATGGGACAATTGATTTTGAAATATTGGAATATTTGAGGGTTCCAATCATAGGCTATTTTTCCTAAAAAGTTACCACCCTTCTTGTGTGCGATTTTTAATGCAATGTGTAATATTTTCATGATTAATACAATAAAAAAGTTTTTCATGTTTATCTTTTTCCTTTCATTTTGTAACATTATATCATAAGAAAAAAAAATGAACAATAAATTTTGAAAACTTAAGTTTCGGCTTTTTGAGGAGGTTCCCCCTCAAAAAGCCGAAACTTAAAATTTTGAAAATGTATTGACTTTAACCATAAGAAAGGTGGTATAATGTATAATATCAAATACATAATTTGTCAAAGGAGGTATTTATGGAAAAAGCAAAAGTATATTTTACAAAGGAAATTACGCCAGAAAGTGTTGTAAAGATGTATGAAACATTAGGCGTAACATTACCAGGAAAGGTAGCAGTGAAGTTACATTCAGGGGAGAAAGGAAATCAAAATTATTTAAGACCAGAATTGGTAAAACCAATGATTGAAAAGGTAAATGGAACCGTAGTAGAATGTAATACGGCTTATGAAGGAGCTAGAAATACGACAGAAAGACATAAAAAGCTGATGGAAGAACATGGATGGAACCAATATTTTGAAGTAGACATTATGGATGCAGAAGGACCAGACAAAATATTAGAAATACCAAATGGAAAAGTGATTCAAAAAGATTATGTAGGAAAACATATTGACAACTATAATTCTATGTTAGTGTTATCTCATTTTAAAGGACATCTTATGGGAGGCTATGGTGGAGCCATCAAACAATTATCGATTGGAGTGGCATCTGGACATGGAAAAAGATACATTCATTGCATTGGTAAAGAAGATGGAACATTTGAGGATATGTTCCAAGTTGACCAAAATAAATTTTTAGAAGCCATGGCAGATTCAGCTTCTGCAGTTGCCAAGCATTTTGCCAACAAAATTGCTTATATCAATGTGATGTGCAATATGTCAGTTGATTGTGACTGTTGTGCTAAAGCAGAAGACCCATGTATCAAAGATATTGGCATTTTAGCTAGTTTAGACCCAATTGCCATTGACCAAGCCTGTATCGATTTAGTCTATGCTTGTGAAGATTTAGGAAGAGACCACTTTATCGAAAGAGTGGAAAGCAAAAATGGCATTCATACCATAGAAGCAGCAGCTGAACTTGGCTTTGGAACAAGAGAATATGAATTCATTAATATAGATGAAAGATAAGTTTTTGATTAGGAGGAATTTAGGATGATGGAAAAAGTAGAAACCATAAAAAAACAAAAAAGTATAACAGAAATGTTGTCAAATAAAAAGGCAAAATATATCATAGGAACCATTTTATTAAGTGGAATGGGAATTGCTTTACCAAGAGTATTCCATATGTTAGCAGGTAACTCAGCGGGTGCTACCTTTTTGCCAATGCATATTGCTGTTTTGATAGCAGCTTTCACATTTGGTGCTATTAGTGGTAGTGTTGTGGCTGGAAGTTCTATTGTGTTTAGTTATTTATTGACAGGCATGCCAAGTCTAGCTAGGTTACCTTATATGTTAATGGAACTTTTACTATATGCTATTTTAGTAAGCCTATTCAATAAAAAATTTAATGCTTATGTGTCTTTAATAGCAACCATTGTTTTAGGAAGGATTTTATATGCTGGTGTATTATTTGTGGCTATTCATGGGATGGGGTTACCAACTTATGGTATTTCTGTGATAGAAAGTATAAAAGTTGGTTTACCAGGAATTGCAATTCAATTGATATGTGTTCCATTTGTTGCTAAAGTCATGAAGGAAAGGTTAGATTTGAAAAATGACTGATTTAGAAATCGTGAAAGAAAAATTACAGGAAACCAAGGCTAGTTTAGTTGTTTTGTATGCCAATGGTGAATGGAAAGCGTATTATCAAAATCGAATTACAGACATTAAGGAAATCTTGCGACAAGATAAAATGGCTTTGCAAGGAGCTGTTATTGCTGATAAAGTGATTGGAAAAGTAGCTGGTTCTATTTTGGCAGTGGCAGGAGTGAAAGAAATTTATGCTGATGTGATGAGTCAATATGCCATTCCAGTATTAGAGGAAAATGGTATCCAATACGAATATAAAAATTTAGTTGATTATATTCAAAATAATGATAAAACAGGAATGTGTCCGATGGAGAATAAGTATAAAGAGGAAAAGCATATTCATAAGATTTTTAAGGAAATGATAGGGGACATGGGGACGTAGATAATGTCCCCTATAGGATAGGAGTTTTTATGGAGTTAGATTTAGTAAGAAGACACTTAGATTTTTATGATGATGTCATAAAAAATATGATAAGTTTAAGAATGGCTTTTATGCCAATTGTGGCAGATATAAAGAGAAAAAACAATATGCCACTTTTTCAGGAGAAAAGGGAAAATCAGATTTATGAAAGTATGGATACATTTGCTGAAAAAAGCGGAGTGGATAGTAATTTGATAAAAGATATTTATCGATTGATTATGACAAATGCTCTAAAAATACAAGAAAGTATTGTAGAGGAAAAGGCAGAAATAAAAAAGAATGGTGATTTTTCCAATTTAGAATCGTTGAAAAAGAATTTTGAGAAATTAGATATTATTATTGAAAAAGAGCTTCCTGAAATTATGTTAGATATTTGGAAGGAATGTGATTCAAAAAATATCAATTTAACGCAAGCAGCTACTTGGTATTACCAAGACAAAATTCATGGATAATTAAAGTGACAATATTTGACAATATATTTTTTGGGAGACTTTTGCTATAATGTAATAAAAAAAGGAGCCAATTCATGCCAAAAAAGTATTTAGAAAAAAATGTATTAGATGCAGCAATAGAAAGATTAGAGATTATTTTTCATGAATTTGAAAATATCTATTTTTGTGTTAGTGGTGGAAAAGATAGCTCAGTCATGGTACAACTTGCCAATATGGTAGCAGAAAGAATGAACAAAAAATTTGATGTATTATATATAGATTTTGAAGCACAGTATAAAAAAACAATTGAACACATATATGAATTGAAAACCTTACCTCAAATTAGAGATTTTTACCATATAGCACTTCCAATGGCTTTAAGAAATGCCGTATCAGTATTACAGCCAAAATGGATTTGCTGGGAAGAGGAAAGTAAACATTTATGGGTAAGAGATATGCCAGAAGATAGCATCAACATGAGTAATTGTCCTTTTGAATGGTTTAGAAAAGGAGAAGAATTTGAAGAGTTTATACTACAATTTGCTGATTGGTATCAAAAAAAATATAACACCAAAGTTGCCTGTGGAGTAGGAATTCGAACAGATGAAAGTATCAATCGTTTTAGAACGATTGCATTTCAAGATAAAAAAGTAACGTATCAAAATTATCATTGGACTACAAAAGTAAAAATACATGAAAACCATATAGATGTCTATAATTTTTATCCTATCTATGATTGGAGTGTTCAAGATATTTGGGGAGCAGTTAGCAAACTTGATTTTAAATTTAATTATATCTATGAATTGATGTATAAAAATGGATTAAGTATTTATGAACAAAGGCTTTGTCAGCCATATGGAGATGACCAAAGAAATGGATTAGACCAATTTAAAGCATTAGAGTATGATACATGGAGTAAGGTGCTAAATCGAGTAAATGGTGTCAATTTTGGAAATATATATTGCAAAACTACTGCTTTAGGAAATATACGTTCCAGTAAACCAAACTTTATGTCTTGGCAAGAATATACGGTATTTTTGTTAGAAAGTATAGGAATATATAATGAGGATTTAATGCTACATTATTATAAAAAAATAAAAAAGTTTATAATATGGCATAGGGAAAGAGAAGGAATAGACATTCCAGATATTCCGGAAACGGCTGAGACTAAATTAGAGAATCAAAAGAAAGCAATTTCTTGGCGAAGAATAGCAAGAGCGATTGAAAAAAATGATTTTTATCTAAAAAAATTATCTTTTGGACAAACTAAAACCGATGATGAAACATTACAAACTTTAATTCATAAATGGGATAATTTATTGAATAAAACAACAAAAACAGATGATAAAACATTAATAAAGATGATTGAAAATATGGAGAAGGATAAATAGAAATTATTACTTAGACCTAGTTACGTTTTATCCTAAAAGTTTATATATTTTTTATTCGTAGCCTAAGAGTTACAAATAAAAAATATATAAACTTTTTAATAAAAATCAATAGGGTTGAGTAGTAACGAATACAACCATATAATGTGAATTATTTGTGAAAAATATTGACTTTTTCTAAAATACATTTTAAGATAAGAATATATTTTAATATCTATTATTTTTTAAATTTTAATTCGAAAAATTCCAAACCAAACAAAAAATAAAAAGAAGATGAGAGAGGTGATAAAAAGCAGAAACTAAAAAAAGAAACGACACAACTTTACCAAAAGATAAAGATTGACAAAACAATAAAAACAATATATAATACAGAAAGAAGGGATACCTTGAAATTTATTACCTATCAACAATATATAGAATACTTAAGAAACAACAAAAATCTAAAATTAAAAGAAAAAGATGTTACTTATCAGATTTATCCATTAGAGGAAAATGAAATTTATCATCCCAAACGAATAGAAACAATTGATAAAAAACATGATAAAATGTTTCGTCATATTCTAAGCAGAAAAAAAGAAATGATACATTTTTTAAATGAGTTTTTAGGATTAAAACAAACCATAAAGCCAGAGCAACTCATGCAATGTCATACCGATTTCATAACCAAACAATACAAAGAAAAGCATTGTGACCTTATTTATCAATTGAAACAAAAACCAGTGTATTTTTTAGTAGAGCATCAAAGTACCATAGACCAAGATATGCCATTAAGGATATGGGAATATGTGGGTCAAATTATGAGAAAAGAAAGTATTGTGCAAAAAACTTATTTAAGGAAAGACAAAGTATATCCAGTGGTAGTGCCAATTGTTATTTATACGGGATTTCAAAAATGGAAGGTTAAAACAAATTTTGCACAAAGTCAGTATCAATCACCAAATTATGAAGATTATAAAATTAATTTAGAATATAATTTAATAGCCGTACAAGATTATACATTAGAAGAATTGTTAGAGAAGAAAACTTTATTTGCTAGTATTATGATAATTGAAAAATGCAGGGGACTTGAGGAATTAAGTCAACAAATCAATAAAATTGTAGAGGTGATAGATGACCCAAAAGATTTGGAAGCATTAGCAGAAATTATTACGAATATTATCGTATTTCGTATTGGTCAAGAAAAGGCAAAGCAATTATTAGAGAAAATAAGAAGAAAGGGGGAATTAGGTATGAGTCCGGTAACTAAAATGTTATTTGATTTAGAGTATAAGAATTGGAAAAAGGGTTTGAGAGAGGGAATCAAAAAAGGAAAGGAAGAAGGCATAAAAGATGGTAAGATAAAAACCATTAAAAATATGATACAAAGTGGCGAGTCAGAAGAAAAAATTATAAAATATACAGAAATTAGTAAGGAAGAACTAAGGCAGATAAAAAGAAAATTGATTGCTTCTTGCTAATAGAAAAATGCAAACAGTTAACCGAATATTAAGAATTCGGTTTTTTTCTATTGAAAAATAAAGAAAAATATAGTAGAATGAAGCAAACAAGTATTAGGAAAGGAATTACGTAAAAATGAGGTATGAAAACAACCCAGATAAATTAGAAAAAATCAGACTCGTAAAAAACAACTATTATGTGGTATTAGATTTTGATGGAACGATAACCAGTTCTGACAGTCTTGATTCATGGATGGCAATCATAGACTTTGAAATCTATGGAGAAGAGTGCAAAAAAGAGATAGAACAATTGAATGCAAAATATAAGCCCATAGAATCAGATTATGAATTAGATTATGATATAAAAAAACAGCATATGGCAGACTGGTATCAAAAAAGTATGGATATCTTATACAAATACCAATTGACATTCTCTAAATTACAAAAAGCATTGCAAAAGGAAAAACTAAAGCTTAGAAAAGGAGCAAAAGAATTTTTAAAAAATTTACAGGAGAGGAAAATACCAGTCATTATCTTGTCAGCTGGTATCAAAAATACCATAGAAGAATTTTTGAAAAGGCAAAAATGTTATTATGATAATATCTATATTATCAGTAATGAGATTGAATTTAAGGAAGATAACATGCAAGAATTTACTGGTAGGGTTCTCCATTCTATGAATAAGGGACTAGAAGGGAATTTGCCACAGCATTTACGAGATAGGATAAACCAAAAGGAATATGCCGTTTTATGTGGGGATATCATCGAAGATATACAGATGGTGAATCAGGAAGATTTAGATAAAACCATAACAATAGGATTTATAAATAGTAGAGAAAGTGAAAATTTAAGATTTTATCAGGAAAATTATGATATCGTATTAACAAAAGAGGATGCTTGTTTTCAAGAAGTAGAAAAAATAATATTACGATTTATAGCTTAAATAAAAAAATTAAATTTATTATTATTTTTTATAAAGTGACTCCCAACTGCGAACAAACTGTAACTGAAGTAACAGTTTGTAATCTTGTTGGTCCCCCCGAATTGTCACTTTATAAAAAATATAATAAATTTAGTATAGAAAATATAGTAGCAAAATAATAAAAAGGAAAGGAAGATGTGTAAAATGAAGAAATTTGGCAATGTATTATGGGGAATTGTATTAATTGTAGTGGGGGTTATTTTTGGACTAAATGCTGTAGGATTAACAGATATTAATGTGTTCTTTCGAGGTTGGTGGACTTTATTTATTATTGTACCAAGTTTTATTGAATTATTTAGAAACACCAATAAAATGTGGAGTTTCATATGGTTAGTAATAGGAATTGTGTTATTACTATGTGCCCAAAATATTTTATCTTTTAGCCTAATCGGAAAATTAATCTTTCCCTTTATTTTAGTTATGATAGGAATTAGTATCATTTTTAAAGATACATTTAACAAAAAAATAGCAGACACAATCAGAACACTAAATAGCAATAAAGGTGATTTTGAGGAATATTGTGCTACTTTTGGAAGTCAACAAAGTGATTTTTCTGGGCAACAGTTTCACGGAGCGAATTTAGATGCTGTATTTGGAAGTGTAGAATTAGACATTTCAAAAGCAATCATCCAAGCAGACCAAGTCATCAATGCGAATGCTATTTTTGGAGGAATTGAGATAAGAGTGCCAACAGGAGTTAATATCAAAGTAAAATCAACACCAATTTTTGGAGGAGTTAGTAACAAAGTTAAAACCGAATACAACGAAAGTTTGCCAACTATCTATATTAATAGTGTGGCTATGTTTGGAGGTGTTGAGATAAAATGACATCTTTTCAAAAAGTAATTAAATATGGAGCAATTGCATTGGCTATTTATTTGTGCTTTATGATTATTGGTGTGATTATCACTACTATTACTGCTATTTTTGGTATTACAGTAGGACTGGAAATGTTTGAAAATAGTAGTAATGAGGCTATGATAACAAAATGGGAGCAGGAATATTCAGATATTACGAGTTTGGATATTGATTTAGATGTCTGTAAATTAGTCATCAAAAAGGGAGATACTTTGAAGGTAACTGCGTCTGAGGTTTCTGACAAATTTCATTGTAAAGTAGAAGGAAAGAACCTAAAAATAGAAGATGAAAATTATCATACACATTTTTTTCATCACATAGAAGATGTGAAATCACAAATTACTATTTATATCCCAGAAGACATGAATTTTGATGAGATTACGATAGAAACAGGGGTAAACGAAACCAATATCGAATATCTAAAGGCAGATAAAGTAAATCTAGAGATGGGTGTTGGGAAATATCAAATTGATTCTCTTTTTGCTAAATATGCTAAAATAGAGGCAGGAGCAGGAGAAGCTAATATTGCTAATAGTGATATCGAGGAATTAAAATTAAATGGCGGAATTGGAAAATTAGATTTTACTGGCAAAATTACAAAAACAGCAGATATTGAGTGTGGTGTTGGAGAGTTAGATATTAATTTAGTTGGTCAATCTAGTGATTATCAAATAAAGGCCAAGACAGGATTAGGAAATTTTAAAGTAGATGGACAAAAGGTTAGTGATAAACAAACCATAGGTAATGGAGAGGTTATTGTTAAGGTAGAGGCTGGTGTAGGAGAGACGGTTGTAGATTTTAAAAATGAGGTAGATTAAGGAGCTAATAAACATGATTATTGATGTAGTAGATTTAAATTTTGAAATACTTAATTTTAGTAGAAGATATGATCCATCCAGATATAGAAGAGGAAGAAATTTATATAATAGCGGTCTCATTACTGTTATAAGTGTTGACAAAAAGGACGAAAAAAATTACACAATTAAAGCATCTGTGGAAGGAAATTATGATAGATATACTACTACTTTAGCAATCACTGGAAATATGATAAAAGAAAGTACATGTACTTGTGAAGATTATTATAATGGAAATCTATGCAAACACATAATAGCTACTTCAATGGAGGTAATAGGACCACATTATGCTAGTACAAAAGAGGGAAGAAAGAAACTTGAAGAAAAGGAAAAAGAAGAGGTAAGAAAAAGGTTAGAAGAAATTAGAATACAACAAGAACAAGAAGGAAAAAGACGTCAATATGAAAATAAATACTATAGTGGATTAAGAACAATAGAATTATATCAAAAGAATTCGAATGAAAGAACCGCCCATACACTTGATTTGACTGAATTATATGAAGAAACAAAGGAACTAAAAAAGAGAAATACAGGAGAACTTGCAACTGCTGTAAAACTAGAATATTATGCAGAAATAGAAAATTCAGAGACTTTAAAATTATCTTTTAAAATAGGACAAACAAGAATGTATGTATTAAATAATATTTGTGAATTTTACCAAGCCTATCAAAATGAATCAGAATTATATTATGGAAAACAATTAAGATTTATTCCTAAAAGGGAAAATTTCACAGAAGATTCACAAGAAATATTTGATTATATTATCAAATATGCAGAAATGATAGATTACAACAATCGATATAATGATAATAGAATGGCTAATTCTTTTCATAAATCTATCTACATGATGGGAGACAATATCAACAAATTTTTGGATTTAAGTAAAAATAAAGGACTTTGGGTTCATTCCTATTATAATGGTAATTCTAAATATGAATTTACAGACCAGAAATTAGATATAGCTTGTATTTTAACAAAAGAAAAAGTGCAGATACCTAACTATGATTATTGGTATCAAGATAAAGTAGAAGAAAGTGAAGAATATGTCTTAAAATTAAATATGCAGAAGTATTCCATTTTGGTATCTAACACAAAAATATATATTTTTTATCAGGATAAAATTTACACCATGGAGAAAAATGAAAATCTTACAAAATTATTTGCATTATTCGAAGGGCAAGACCAAATACTAATTCCAGAAGATCGATTAGATGATTTTAAAGAATATGTTGTACCAAAAATTAAATATTTGAAAACAGAGAACTTACCAACAGAAATAGTAAAAGAAGGTCTAGTGGTTAACCAATTAGCATCTAAAATTTTATTGGATGTAGATGACAGAGGAAATATTATGCTAGAATTAAAATTTTGCTATTTGGATTATGAGTTTAACATATTAGAAAACGAATATCAAACATATGTGAAACAAAATAATATTATTCGAGATGTGCCAGCTGAAACAGAAGTTATTAAGAGAATCTTTATAGATGGATTTGAACTTGTTTCTGGAAAAAATCACTTTATTATGAAAAATCCAGATGCTATGTATCAATTTTTATTACATAAAATCGAAGGCTATATGAATGATTACGAAGTTTTAGCAACCGATCAATTTAAGAATAAACAAATCAAGCAACCTAAGATTTCAAATATTGGAATAAAAATAGATAATGGATTATTAGAATTAGATATTTCAAAAATTAACATAGATATTAGTGAGATAAAAGATATTTTAAAAGACTATCATGTTAAGAAAAAGTATCATAAATTAAAAAACGGAGATTTTTTAGATTTATCAAACAATCAAGATTTGAATTTATTGGATGAAATGACAACAACATTAGACATAGATTATAGTAAAGTAGAAGAAGGAATTATTAATCTTCCTATCAATAGAAGCTTTTATTTAGAAAAACTAGTGAATTCAAATCAGGAAATTCATGTTGCTAGAAATGAAAAATTTACAGAACTAATAAATAGTATAGAAAATTCAGAAATTTCGAATAACATTAAAATAAATCAAGAATTTGAAGGAAAATTAAGAGATTATCAAAAAGTAGGGTATAAATGGTTAAAAACTTTGGAAATGTATAAATTCGGAGGAATTCTAGCAGATGATATGGGATTAGGAAAAACCTTGCAAGTGATTGCATTATTAAAATCAGAAGCGGAATCTAAAAATCGAACCACATCGATTGTAGTATGTCCAAGTACTTTAGTACTTAATTGGAGAGCAGAGATTGAAAAATGGTGTAATTCAATTAAAGTATTAGTTGTTAAGGGAACTGCTGAAGAAAGAGCAGAAAATTTGAAACATTATCAAGATTATGATTTAATTATTACATCTTATGATTTACTAAAAAGAGATGTTGAAAACTATGAAGATAAAAATTTTAAATTTATTATTGCAGATGAAGCACAATATATAAAAAATTCATCTACTCAAAATGCAACCTCATTGAAAAGTTTAAAAGGGGAAACGAAATTTGCTTTAACAGGTACACCAATTGAAAATTCAATAGCAGAACTATGGTCTATCTTTGATTTTATTATGCCAGGATATTTATACAATTATCATAAATTTAAGAAAAAATTTGAGGAACCGATATTAAAAGCAGAAGATCAAGAAGCATTAAAAAGGTTAAAAAAATTGATTCGTCCCTTTATTTTAAGAAGGGTAAAAAAAGATGTTTTAACAGAATTGCCAGAAAAAAATATAACAGTTATGAAAAATGAGATGGAAAAGGAACAAGAAAAAATATATCTATCCTATTTGGCTCAAACAAGAAAAGAAATAGCAGAAGAATTAAGTGATAGTAGTTTTGAAAAGAGTAAATTTAAAATTCTTATGTTACTTACTAGACTAAGACAAATTTGTTGCCATCCAAGTTTGTTTTTGGAAAACTATAAAGGTAGTAGTGGAAAATTAAAACAATGTATAGATTTAGTAATAGATGCCATAGAATCAGGTCATAAAATCTTAATTTTTTCTAGTTATACATCAGTATTTGAGATATTAGAAAAAGAACTCAATCAATTAGGTATAGAATATTTTAAATTAGTAGGAAACACACCAGTCAGCAAAAGAATTGAAATGGTTGATGATTTTAATAATAATGAATCAGTAAAAATATTTTTGATTTCTTTAAAAGCTGGGGGAACTGGCTTGAATTTGACATCAGCAGATGTGGTTATTCATTATGACCCATGGTGGAATGTGTCAAGCGAAAATCAAGCAACTGATAGAGCTTATAGAATTGGTCAAAAAAATAGTGTTCAAGTGTATAAACTAATTACCAATAATTCGATTGAAGAAAAAATAAATAAAATGCAAGAGAGAAAAGAAAAACTTTCAAAAGATGTACTTTCAACAGAAGAAACATTTATTAATAAAATGTCAAAAGAAGAAATTTTAGATTTATTTGAATAAAATACCATATTTAGTCTAAAGTTTGATACTAGTAAATTATTTTAGAAAGAAATGAGGAATGAAAATGAAGAAAATTGCCATTTTTGGCTCAACTGGTTCTATTGGAGAAAGTACACTAAATGTTGTTCGAGAAAATCCTGATTTATTTCAAGTGGTTACCTTAGTGGCAGGAAAAAATATCAAGAAATTAATCGAGCAAATTCAAGAGTTTAAGCCTCAAAATGTTTATATTACAGCTGAAGAAAATGCGAATCAAATACAAGAATTATATCCTAATTTACATGTTTATCATGGGAAAGAAGGAATGGAGAAAATTTCGCAATTAACGGATTTTGATATAGGTGTATCAGCTTTAGTAGGGGTTGCTGGCTTACAACCAACTTATAACATGATAAGAAATGGAAAAACAGTAGCATTAGCCAATAAAGAGGTATTAGTAGCTGGTGGAAAACTAATTATGGACACAGCTAAAAAGAACAATGCTACTTTATTAACTGTGGATAGTGAACATAGTGCGATTATGCAATGTTTACAAGGTGAAAAACAAAATAAAATTGATAAGATTTTATTAACAGCTTCCGGAGGACCATTTTTTGATAAAGAAATTACAGATGCTATCACAGTAGAGCAAGCTTTAAATCATCCAACTTGGAAGATGGGACCTAAAGTAACTATTGATTCTTCTACTATGATGAATAAAGGGTTTGAGGTGATTGAAGCCAAATGGTTATTTGATGTAGAACCAAGTCAAATACAAGTAGTGGTACATCGTAAAAGTATTGTACATTCTATGGTACAATTTCAAGATGGAACGATTATGGCAAATTTGGGACCAAAATCGATGCAAATACCAATTGCGTACGCTTTAAATTATCCGAATCGTTTAAGCAATCATATTGAAAAAATCGATTTATTTGAAATTGCTGAGTTAGCATTTGAAAAACCAGATTTAGAGAAATTCCAATGCTTGCAATTAGCTTTTGAAGCGATTGAGAAGGGGCATAGTTATCAAGTGGTATTAAATGCTGCCAATGAAATTTTAGTAGATGCTTTTTTAAATAAAAAGAGTACTTATAAACAAATTTCAAAAGGAATTAAAAAGATGCTGGATGCTCATAATTTAATGGAATTAAACACGGTTGAGGAAATTTTAGCATTAGACCACAAGGTAAAAGAAGAGACAAAAAGAATGATAGAATATTAATGATTTCAACTAAGATATTATGTATTATTTTTGCAACACCGCGTAAGCGACTAAACGAGCGAAAGCGAGTGCGATTGGAACAACCATCCACATTTAAATTAGGAAGGTTGCGACACACAAGGTGTAAAAAAATAATACATAATAGCTTAGTTGAAAAATAAAAACTATGGTTCTTCAATTAAATCTTTCCAATACTTTTTGGGCATATATTGCATTTGACATCTTGAATTTTTTCTTTCTGAAATAGCGATGGTATTAAAAAATAATTTCCACAATTCCTGATATTTTTGTTCTTTGGCAGAAATAGCAGGAATTTTTAGATTGGTAGCATCTATTATTTGATATTCTTTTCCATTATAAAGTAAGCAAATATTTCTTATTTTATCATGTATGATGAAATTTTGAGTTGGTAAGCGATGAATAAAATGATGGGCTAAGGGTTCTATGATATTATTATCTGGATGGAGAGAAGCATAATATAAGTTATTGCCAACCTCTTGAAAGCGTAATAACCCCTTTAATCTATGACATTCACCAAAGGCTCTTTTTTTCATGGCCATGACTTGAAAGACATACGGAATCGTAAGTCGATGATTGATTTTAGAACCATAGTCAAAACCATCACATAAGTATTTTAGCAGATAGATTTCTTTGTTTGGTTCGTTGGAAAGAAAGGCATAGTAAGTATTGTAAAGAGTTGTATTACCAATATTTTTTTCAATACCAGTAAAAACGCGTTTGGCTTTTTCGGGGTCTGTCTGAATCGAAATAGTGGTATCCAAAAAATTAGGAGAATAATCTTTTTCTGCTATTATTTTTTCTGGTAGTGTTTTAGTAGCATAACAATCAAATACAAGGGTCAGAAATCCATCTAAGGTGCCATCGTATAAGTAGGTTTTGTTTATAAGCTTCCAGTTAGACATTTTATTTTATCCTCCTTTGTTGGTGGTAAGCTATCAAAAATAGACAACTGTTCAAATTGTGGTAGAGGTAAAGCGTTTCGCTCTTGTATCATAAGATTGGTTTCAATAAAGTTTTGATTGAATTGATAAACTTTATTGAAATATTTTCCTTTACAGGTAATAAAGTATTTAGCTCGCTTTATTACCACGCCAAGTTTTTTTAAAGCTTCGAAGTCTAATAGAAATTCACGTCTTGCTCTTATGATTTTTTTGGCAGAAATAACACCAATACCAGGAATACGAAGCAGGGTAAAATAGTCTGCTGTGTTAATTTCAACTGGGAATTTGTCAAGATTTCGCAATGCCCAATCACATTTAGGGTCTAATATGTGATTAAAGTTAGGGTGAGATTCGTTTAATAATTCATCTGCTTGAAAGCCGTAATAACGTAGCAACCAATCTGCTTGGTATAATCTGTTTTCGCGAAGAAGAGGAGGGGACTCTAAAGTGGGTAGATTTTTATCTTGGTTGACACTAACATAAGCAGAATAGTAAACTCGTTTTAAATTTAATTTTTGGTATAATCCTTCGGAAAGTTTTAAGATTTTCAGGTCACTTTCAGGAGTGGCTCCAACGATTAATTGCGTGGTTTGTCCAGCTGGCACAAAACTAGCTTTGTATTTACTTTTTTCTAGTTTGTTTTGCTTGATTCCATTCGAAACATAAGACATTGGCTCTAAAATGCCAGTTTTTTCTTTTTGTGGGGCTAATAATTTCAAACTGTCATGAGAAGGTAATTCGATGTTGATACTAAGCCTATCTACTAGTGTTCCTAAAATGTCAATTAATTCTTTACTACAACCAGGTATGGTTTTACAGTGAATATAACCATTGAAATGATATTCGTTTCGCAAGATAGAAACGGATTGTATGAGTAATTCCATCGTATAATCAGGAGATTTTACAACAGCAGAACTTAGAAAAAGTCCTTCAATATAGTTTCTTTTATAAAAATTAATGGTTAAGTCAGCAACCTCTTGTGGTGTGAAGGTTGCTCTTTTGACAGAATTCGTACAACGATTGATACAATATTTGCAATCGTACATACAAGCGTTACTAAATAGTATTTTTAGTAAAGAAATGCATCTTCCATCTGCTCCCCAACTATGACAAATACCAGCCACATGACCATTTCCAATTCCATTGTTTTTGTTTTTTCGGTTGCTTCCACTTGAACTACAAGAAGCATCGTATTTAGCAGAGTCTGCTAAGATTTTTAATTTATCTATTGTTTCCATTTTCTTGTTCTCCCAATTAATTACCAAATATCTGTTCTTATTATAACACAAAAAAATAAAAAGTCAACCATTTGTTTGGAAAAAATAAAAATTAAAATTTAGAGGGATTGACAAATCTTGGAAAATAATGTAATATATAAGTGTTATTTCGAAATAAAAAATTTAAATCAAATTTTAAAATCTAATTTTCAAAAAAAGGTCAAAACAATAGAAAAAGTGTAAAAATAGAAGAAAATTACCAATAGAAATCGAACAAAACATTAATTTACTCTGAAATAAAAATTGACAGTGAAATAAAAAGGAGGTACAATTGAAAGAAATAAATAAAATAAAACCATTTACCTATCAAGATTACCTATACTATAAAGTGATTTTTCAGAAAAATAAGTATGATAAAATCCCTATGTTATGTGATGTAAAAGAAAATTATCACTATAAGAAAGAGGTAAAGAATCCACATGATAAGATATTTAAAGATGTATTAGATGATAAAAAAGAAGTAGTAACATTTTTAAATAGAATGTTAAAGCTAGAACAAACCCAGTATGCTCTACAAGAAAAAGATTTAGAAAAATACAATAGAGAATTTATTACAGATAATTTTCAAAGTATAGAATCAGATGTGATTTATAAAAAGAAAGACCAAAATATATTTTTTTTGATTGAACAGCAGTCAACGATAGATTATGCAATGCCCTATAGAATATTAAAATATGGTATGGCTATCATGGAAAGTGCAATCAATAAGGAAAAATTAAGGCAAAGAAATTATAAATTACCAACTATATTTTCTTTTGTTATTTATACTGGTAATGAAAAATGGAAGGTTACCAATGATTTAATGGATAAACAAGAAACATTACCTGGTTGTAAGTCAGAAACTTTTGCGAATTTTCAATTAATGGATGTAAATGATTATACCAATCAAGAGTTGCTAAATAAAAAGGGCTTTTTAACAAAAGCTATGCTATTAGAAAAAGCAAAGAATTATGAAGAACTAGAAGAATATTTGGAATTGATTATAAAAACACAGATGGAAGAACGACAGAGAGAACACTTACAAAGGATGATAAGATATGTTTATAAGAATAAGCTGGGTAGTAAAAAGTATAATCAGTTTATTCAAGAATTACAAGTAAAACAAGAAAAGGGAGGAGATAGTATGTTTGCTGAGATATTAAGTAAAAAAATTGATGAGGTTTTTGAAAGGGAAGAAAAAGTGAAAAAGCACGAAACAAAAGTAAAAAAGCAAGAAACTAAGGTAAAAGAGCAAGAAACTAAGGTAAAAGAGCAAGAAACTAAGGTAAAAGAGCAAGAAACTAAGGTAAAAGAGCAAGAAACAAAAGTGAAGGAGCGAGAGAACAAAGTAAAGAAGAAGGAAATAGAAATCATGCAAAAGAAAAATGCCATTATAAATCAAGCAGAAAATCAAATGATTATCAATATGATAAAAAATAATATAGATGAAAATACAATTTTGAAAATTATTAATATTGATAAAAATAGATTAGCAAAAGTAAAGAGAGAAATGATGGTAAGTGAGGATGGTGCTTTTTAGCACGCTAAAAATGTTCTTTTGTTTGATAGGAAAAACACCACCAACATTTTTTCTTAATAAAGCTAGAGAATTCAGAAGGATTATCTTTTTTAAACTTTGTTTTGTCTAGTAAAAAGGCGTGTTTTTTATCAATATACAAGTAAAAAAAATCGGATGTTTCAAACACGCGATGCAGTTGATAATATTTTATCTTAGAATACTGTTTATCATCTTCAGTGACAAAATACTTATCATAAAACTTAAAAGTAAACTCTTTTTCTTTTTGAATTTTTTCGCTTTTATATTCTTTTGTCATCTCAGCAACAGGGCGAAAAAATCGCCAAAGTACAAAAACAGTTAATCCACAACATAATACAATAGCAATTGTAAAATTATGATATTTCACTTGAAAAATCAAAGTAAATAAAATAAAAGCTACTACGATAGCAGTGTATGCCATATAAGTCAATTGATATTTTTTGTTATGAAAGACAAGAAAATTATCATATACCGTTTTTGTATATTTCGTTGTATTTTTAAATAATAATTTCAAATTTATCACCAAGTCAATTATAACATATGTTTTGAAAATATGGAACCAATTACTCTTATTCTTAATATAATTTAGGGATAGGAGTGATTTTTTATGGCATATTCAGAACGAGAATTATTAGCAAGAATTGTACAA
>CAOKVW010000010.1 GCA_948472955.1 uncultured Clostridium sp.
TTTATAGAGATAATTTTATGCATTTAGGGTATCATAATCAAAAATTATTGACACCATATGTAGCTGGGTATATATTCTCTATATTACTTTTCTAATAACCATTCTAAAACATTAATTTTCTTTATACCATCATAATCAGCTATTGGATCTATATCCATTGTAAGTATATATTTAGGATAATGGTCATTTATATCTTGTAATGGTGCTAATTCTCTTTCTAATGTTGTTTTTTCTCTTGTTGTATAAGCTACTTGAAAATAAGTAAATCCTTCTTTATTTTCAGCTACAAAATCTATCTCTTTTTCTCCTGTTTTTCCTATATATACTTTATAACCTCTTCTTATAAGTTCAAGATATACAATGTTTTCTAATATATGACCTGCATCTATATTTCTTCTTCCTAATAATGCATATCTCATCGTTACATCAGTCGCATAATATTTTTCTCCTGATTGTAAATATTGTTTTCCTTTTATATCAAATCTAGAAACTCTATTAAACACATAACTTTCAACTAATGACTCTAAATAACTTTCAACTGTATGAACAGATATAGACCTTCCGTCTGAAGTTAATGTATCAGCTATTTTCTTAATAGATAAACAATTTCCTATATTATTAAACATAAATCTAGCAACTGTTCTAAGCATTGACATATCAGCAATCTTTTTTCTTTGACCTATATCTTTCACAATTATTGTATTATATAAAGCATCTAAATAATCATCAATTTCCGACTCTTCTTCTAATTTTAAAGCATATGGAAATGAACTTTTATTAATATAATTTAAATACATTTTTTCATCTACATCTTTTTTATAATAATTTAAATACTCTTCAAATGATAATGGATACATTTTTATTTCTATATATCTTCCAGTTAATAATGTTGCTAATTCTCCAGATAATAAAAATGCATTAGAACCTGTTATATATACATCTACATTTTTTATAATATACAGTCCATCAACTGCTTTTTGAAACTCTGAAACTTTTTGAACTTCATCTAAAAACACATAATATGGCTTTTTATCTTTTATTTGTTCTTTTACATATTTATATAAATCCTTATAAGTATCAAATTCATTATCTGGGTCTTCAAGATTTATTGATATGATATGATTATCTTCTATTCCTATACTTTTTAAATAATCAATATATAATTCAAATAAAGTTGATTTTCCACATCTTCTTATTCCTGTTATAACTTTTATTAAATCTTTGTCTTTCCATTTTTTTAACTTTTCTAAATATTCTTTTCTTTCTATCATATTCTCGCCTCCATAATCATTATACTATATTTTTAAAAAATTTGCAATATAATGCAAATTTTTCATTATTTTTATAAAAATTTGCATTCATATTAATTTTTATTGTACGTTATTATTCTATCTATAAGTTTCAAGTTGGGGCGCTCCTCTTATCACAAAAATAAATCCTCTAACTTATATTCTTTTTCTAGCTTTTCATTAAAATAAAGTTTACTTACTAACTTGAACTCTTCTAGAGCCCCGTCTTTTAAATCAAAAGAATACAATTTTTTAGGAGGAGCTGTTACGGTATATTTGATAGCATTTAACGTACTCTCACTAATTTGTATGGTGCTAGTATCTTGCTTTCCGCATATTTTACATTTTAGCCCATTATCTTTTAGGCTAAAATAAGTCAAGTTCTCTTTTTCTTGACAATTCGTGCATTGCATTACTTGTGGCGTAAATCCTAAAATGCACAACAAACGCAATTTAAACACACCTAATACCATATCCAAATTTTTATCTGTTTCAGAAATGATATAAAGTGTATTTAATAATAATTGTAATATCTGGTAACAATTCTGATTTTCATGTGTTACATCTTGCACGATTTTATTGATATGTACAGCATATTTTAATTTATCTAAGTCAATTCTTAGATTATAAAACACTTCAATTGGCTCTACTGAATTGATATGATAGGTTTGAGAACCTTTATACACTAAATATTCGCCAAAGCAAAACATCTGTGTTCCAGCCAAAAGAGCACTTTTGGGTCTTCTTGCTCCTTTGGCTACACATGAGATTTTGCCGAACATTTGGCGTTAATACTGTCAACATTTTGTCAAAATCTCCCATATTATTTTCTGCCAATACAATTCCATTTATTTTTACATTTGCCATTTCAAATCTGATTCCTTCCTAAGTGCTAAGGTCATCCTCCAAACCCTCTTTTACAGATTTTAAGGATTCTCCTTCTATTCCTTTTTCTATATCTTCAATTTGTTTGAATTCCATAAAGGCATTAATATCTCCTGTATTTTTAAAGGTTTCCCATGCTATTTTCTTAATCATAAGTTTCACTTCCTTTAGTTTTATCTTTTGCCATTTTGTGGTTTTTTATACCCTTTATTTTTTATCGATTGATAGAACTCTATGATTTCAATTTGAATTTCGTTACAATCGAATCATTGGATTGCCAATCTACTTTTACTTTTACCCAAGTTTTCAAATTTATCTTCCTGCCAAAATTTTCCTCCATATCGATTCTAGCGGCTCTTCCAATTCGTTTCAACATTTCTCCATTTTTTCCTATAATGATTCCTTTGTGAGATTCTCTCAAACAATAAATTGTAGCTTCTATATCGTAGATTTCTTCCCCTTGTTTATTTTTTCTTTGTTTCATTTTTTCCACTTCTATATAAATACCATGAGGAACTTCATCTTGCAATAGTTTTAACGCTTTTTCTCGAATCGTCTCTTCTGCTAATTGTCTTAGTGTTTGGTCTGTATATTCCTCTAAATCATAATATGCTGGACCAGGTTTTAAGTGCTTTTCAATCTCATCCAAAATAACTTCTTTATATTTCTGGTTAGTAGCCGAAATAGGAATAACAGCTTCAAAATCATATTCTTTTCGATACAAATCAATTAAACTTAAAAGCGTATCTCTTTGTACCAAATCAATTTTATTAATAATCAAAATTGTCTTTCTTTTTGCCTCTTTTATTTTATCTAAAATAATCGTATCGCCTCTACCAATCTCTTTACTCGTCGCTTCTATCAAAAATAGGACAATATCGCTATCTGGTATACTGGAAAAAGAAGTTTCTACCATTGTTTCATTCAATTTTGTTTTCGGTTTGTGAATACCAGGTGTATCTGTAAAAATAATCTGACTGTTCTCTCGATTCACAATTCCCTTAATAGCTGTTCTCGTTGTTTGCACTTTATTCGCAATAGCAGCAACTTTTTCTCCCACCAACAAATTCAATAAAGTAGACTTTCCTACATTCGTTCTTCCAATTAATGTTACAAAACCTGATTTAAACTCTAATTCTTTCATAAGTTAAATTGCTCCTTTTTTTGTTTGTTTGGGTGTGTTTTGGTGCGTTCTGGGACAGGCACCATCATACCCTTTTTGGCTACTTTTGGGACAGGTTGCCTTTGCTTTTTTATCTATTATACACTATTTTTTTGCTAAATTTGTAGAATTTCAAAATTTTTTTTTAAAAGTATTTTATGTGTGATTGTTTCAATGTGTTTTTCTTATCATAGAAGAAAAAAACTAAAAAGTTTAGCTTTTTCTAAAACTTTTTAGTTTTTTATCCTACTGACTGCTAGTCCATCACCAACCTCTAAAATTTTTGTTTCAAGATTGGGATTTTCGCTAACTTGTTTGATATATTCTCTTAAATTTCTAACAGCTGTACGTTGTTTGTGTTTATTATAGTCACTCATCACATAACCCTTGTATAAAATATTGTCAGCAAAAATAATACCATCTGGTTGAATCATTCTTAGAGACTCTTTTAAGAAAAAAGGATACTTTCCTTTGGCAGCATCTATAAAGATGGCATCATATTTTTCATTTAAAGTTGGTAGAATCTCGACTGCATCTCCTTCATAAATATGAATTTTGTCTTGCACGCCAACCCTCTTGATATTTTCCTTTGCTTCTTTTACTCTTTCTTGTTCTCTTTCTATGGTATCAATATGGCCGTTTTCTGCTAAAAATTTGGTAAAGCATATTGCAGAGTATCCTACTGCTGTTCCTATTTCTAGCATTTTTTTTGGTTTGCTTTTTGTTAAATATTCTCCCATTATTTCTAATGTGTCATCCATGATGATTGGTATGTGTTCTTCTAATGCTTTTTGCTTGATTTTTTCTAATTCTTTTTCATCTGTCATAGAGATAAATCATCCTCTCTGGAACTGCTACTTGGTTTTATTTTTGCATATTTCTCGCTGCTCTTTCTCTTTCCTTGCTATCCAAAATTTTCTTTCTCAATCTAATATTCTCAGGTGTAATCTCAACCAACTCATCATCTTGAATAAACTCAATCGCCTTTTCCAAAGACATTTGAATTGGTGGTACCAAACGAAGTGCTTCATCCGAACCAGAAGCCCTGGTATTGGTTAAATGTTTCTCTTTGCATACATTAATCGCTAAATCTTCTCCTCTTGCATTTAATCCCACAATCATTCCCTCATAAACTTCCACACCTGGTCCAATGAACAAATCTCCTTTGTCTTGTGCATTGTATAATCCATAGGTTACTGATTTTCCATTTTCAAAAGCAATAATCGTTCCTCTTACTCTAGCTTGAATTTCTCCCTTAAATGGCTCATAAGAATCAAAGATATGGTTCATCGTGCCTTCTCCTTTGGTGTCTGTTAAGAATTCGGTTCGATAGCCAATCAATCCTCTGGCTGGTATCTTAAATTCAATTTTGGTATGACCATCTTCTGCTGGTTCCATATTGGTCATTTCCGCTTTTCTTTTTCCTAATTTTTCAATGACATTTCCCACGCAATCATCTGGCACATTCACTACCAATTGTTCCATTGGTTCACATTTTACACCATCGATTTCTTTAAAAATAACTTTTGGTCTAGAAACCATTAGTTCAAACCCTTCTCTTCTCATAGTTTCAATTAGGACAGATAAATGAAGTTCTCCTCTACCAGATACTTCAAAAGAATCTGGTGAGTCTGTTTCCTTTACTCGTAAAGATACATTTCTCTCTAATTCTTTGAATAATCTATCTCTAATATGTCTAGATGTAATAAATTGCCCTTCTTTTCCAGCAAATGGCCCATTGTTGACACTAAATGTCATAGAAACCGTTGGTTCATCAATATCTACGAATGGGATTTTTTCTGGATGCTCAAAATCACAAATGGTATCTCCAATGCTAATATTCGCAAGACCTGCTAGTTCAATAATATCTCCTGCTTTTGCTTCTTCCACTTCTACTTTGTTTAATCCAACATGAGTATACACTTTAGCGATTCTTCCTTGCGTAACTTTATCTTCTTTTCCGCAAATAGAAACCGGCATGCCATTTTTAATGGTTCCTCTTTCAATTCTTCCTACAGCAATTCTTCCTACATAATCGTCGTAATCAATATTAGAAACTAACATTTGAGCTGGTCCTTCTTCATCACAATCTGGTGCTTGAATCGTGTTGATGATGGTTTCAAATAGGCAACTTAAATCTTCTGTTTCATCCTTTAAATCCCTTTTAGCAATTCCATTTTTAGCAGATGCATACACAACTGGAAAATCTAATTGCTCATCACTAGCCTCTAACTCAATAAATAACTCAATGACTTGGTCTACTACCTTTTCCGGCGTAGCACCTGGTCTGTCAATTTTATTGATAACAACAATAGGCTTTAACCCTAAAGCTAAAGATTTTTTTAACACTTCTCTTGTTTGAGGCATAGCCCCTTCAAAGGCATCTACCAATAGTAGAACCCCATCTACCGTTTTTAATACCCTTTCTACCTCTCCTCCAAAATCAGCATGTCCCGGTGTATCGACAATATTGATTTTGATGTCATCATGCATAACAGATGTGTTTTTAGAAAGGATAGTAATTCCTCTTTCTTTTTCTTGGTCATTCGAATCCATTACTCTTTCTTGTACTTGTTCATTTTCTCTAAATACATGACTTTGTTTTAACATGGCATCTACTAACGTTGTTTTGCCATGGTCTACGTGTGCGATAATTGCAATATTTCTTATTTTTTGATTGTTCATTTTACTACTACTCCTTTTGTCAATTAAGAACGTTTCTCTTGGGACACTTTTGTCTCATTGAGAACAGTTCTTTATGAATTTACAATTTGTTGTTATATATTATTTTTTATAAAAATGGCGAATGCGCCATGTAATAGTTGCTAGAACATCTTGATAAAATCAATTAGGGAATCTCACAGCCATGAGGGTGCTGATTGATTTTATTAGATGTTCTCGACTATGAAACAAGCCGAGACATGAATATAAAAAATAATATATAACAACATAGAAAATATATTATAAATAAAAGATGTGTTCCCAATGAGACAAAAATGTCCCAAGAGAAACGTCCTCAATTGTCAAATTATACACCTATTATTTTATTTTGTCAATTCTAATATGTTTTCCATAATTTCATTGGTTACCTTGTCTAAAATTTCTTTGTCTTTATTTCCCTTATATTGACTAAAATCTAAAGGTTTTCCATAAGCAATCACAACTTTTCTATTTTCTTTGGTTCCACCTTGAATGCCACATGGAACTACTTTAGCACCACTTCTTACAGCAAAAAATGCCACGCCATCTTTTAATTTTTCTCCCTTTTCTAGCCCATTTCTTGTACCTTCTGGAAATAATGCAATGCAATTTCCGTTCTTTAATGTTTTTAGAGATTCTTTAATGGCTCCTACATCTTTCTCATCTCTTTTTACATGAATTACCTCAAATGTCCATTCAAAAAATCTCAAAAATAGATTTTGAGCTAATTCCTCTTTCGCCAAAAAATGTAAATCTCTTTTGGCTGATACTATCATCAATGGGGGGTCAAGATAGCTTCTGTGATTGGCACAAAATATGACAGAGCCTTCTTTTGGAATATTTTCTAAGCCTTTTATTTCTAATCTGTAATAAATTTTAAACCATAGATATACGACTCCTTTTGCTATACTTTTAATAATCGACTTTATTATTTTTTTCACTTTTTATCATCTCTTCCTTGCTTTTGTCTTAAAATTTTAATCGGCTCACTACTATTGTTTTTTACCTTGTTTTGCTTTTACCATTCTTACTATTTCATCCGTCACTTCTTCTACTGTCATATTGGTTGAATCCATATAAATGGCATCCTCTGCTTGCCTTAATGGTGCAATTTCTCTTGTTTTATCTTTTTCATCTCTATTCTTAATACTTTTCAAAATTTCTTCATAAGAGGTTAAAATTCCTTTTTCTTGATTTTGTTGCACTCTTCTTCTGGCACGTTCTTCTGGTGAAGCATCCAAATAAATTTTTACATCTGCATTCGGAAATACAATGGTTCCAATATCTCTGCCTTCCATAATGACATTTCTTCCTTCTGCCATTTTTCTTTGTAGGTCTAATAACTTTTGTCTAACCATTGGTATCATAGAAATTGGCGAAATGCACTCATTGATATCTTTTTCTCTGATTCTTTTTGTGACATCTTTTCCATTTAAAAAAACTTCCCCATTTTCTTTTAAATCTATTTCTATTTGTCCTAACATCTCTTTTATCTTATTTTCTTCCTCGACTTGTATCCCTTTTTCAAGCATATTTAAGGTAACACATCGAAACATAGCACCTGTATCAATATTGATTAATCCTAGTCTTTCTCCTACTTGTTTTGTAATCGTTCCCTTACCAGAACCAGCTGGTCCATCAATTGCCACAATAAAAGACATCTTTTTCCCTCCTATCTTTTTATATTAAAACATTGTCCCTAAACTATTTTAATCATCTTCCTTTGGAACATAAATATTTTTTGCCACTACGTCTAGTGCCACAACATTCATAGCCGTTAATGTTTCAATCTCTTTTTTTGCCTTTTGTTTAAAATCCTTCAGCCCATCCATCACGTTATAACCATATAACATAGTGACTTCCATGTAAATTTTGACACCCTCTCCATAATTTTCTACTCTAGTTTTAAGAATTTTATAGATGACTGGCACTTGTATGGCTAGATATTCTAATATTTGTCGGAATACTAAATCGGAAATCGTAAATCTTCCCATATAACTAAAAGTTGGTCTGATAATTGATTTTTCTGATATGTACGGCTGTTTTCCTTTTCCTTTGGATTTGAATATTTGTAATGGGTCTAATAAATAACCTGAAAAGTCTTTTTTGATTTCAAAGGTCGGTACTGGAATAACGTGTTTTCCTTCTGTTACTCGAATTCTTTTTGCTGTTTTCATTTCCGCCTCTGTTGCTACATCTGTAATATAGGTTGTTTCTGATATTTCTGGTAAACCTAAATTAGCCGCAATTTTTTGTACCATTCCATCGGATGTTCCCAAAATTAAGATACTTTGTGGCTTGTATTTTTTTAACGCTTTGATAATCTCTGTTTTTTCTTCTTCTTCATAAAAAAGAGCATGTTTAACAGTAGCTACTTTGGTTGGTGCTTTTTTGGCTGATTCACCTGCTACTACTTCATTGTCTTTGATTAGTAACCCATCGTCTATGATAAAATGGGTGTCTTTTTCTCCTGCTACCATTTGTGCTCTATAACTTTTTCCTGTCCCAGATGGTCCCACAAAGGCATATACTTTTATCTTGTTGGCAAATGGTAACATTTCTTTTATATCTTTTAGCATTATGTTTTCTCCTTTTTTGTTTGTAATGTTTGACAAATTTTATTAGTCTTGTTATAATATATGCATAGGAAATAAAGAAACCAACAAACGTGGTTTGCCTATTATAAATGGTAAAAAACACATCTACAACGGTGAAATTACAGATGTGTTTTTCGTTGTCTATTTTTGTTTGCTATTAATTACAACTATTGCTATAATTAAGGCAAATCACATCTGCTTATTCTTATTTCCTACGTTTTATAGTTTATAATATTTTTCTTCAAAAAACAAGCGAACATATTAAATTTTACTTAGCAAGATGATTTTTTCCTCCGTACCTAAAGGTATTACTTATCTGTAAGCTCGCTTCATACTCGCACAGTTAAGGGCATCCCCAAAATCATCCTCTCAAATTCTTTCTTCTTAGCTGACCGCAGGCTGCATCAATATCAGAACCTAGCTCTCTTCTGATAGTAGCCACTATTCCATGTTCGTTCAAATAATCCCTAAATTTCATAATATTTTCATTGGAACTTTTGTCAAATTTTCCATTTTCAATTTTATTAATCGGTATCAAATTCACATGGCATAACATACCTTTTAGCAATTTAACAAGTTGCTTGGCATCTTCTAAATTATCATTATTGTCTTTGGCTAACGCATATTCAAAAGAAATTCTTCGATTCGTTTTGGCTATGTAATCTTTGCAAGCTTGCAATAATTCTTCAATTGGATAGGTGTTATTGACTGGCATCATACTACTTCTTTTTTGGTTATCTGTTGCATGCAAAGAAATAGATAAAGTGCATTGGATATTTTCTTCTGCTAATTGATATATTTTAGGAACCAATCCACTGGTTGAAATGCTGATATGCCTTGCTCCTATGTTCAATCCTTTTGGATGGTTGATTAATCGAATCGCATTGACTACATTTTTATAGTTGTCCAATGGTTCTCCTATTCCCATCAACACTACATTAGAAATTCTTTCTCCTGTATCTTGTTCCACTCGTATAATTTGTTCCACGATTTCCCCACTGGTCAAATTTCTGACAAAATTAATTCCTGTAGAAGCACAAAATTTGCATCCCATTTTACAGCCAATTTGAGAAGATATACAGATACTATTCCCATGATGATATTTCATTAAAACGGTTTCAATTGCATTGCCATCTAATACATCGAATAAATATTTGATGGTTCCATCTTTGGATTCTTGCTTTTTTAAAATGTTAAAATTACATATCGTGTAATTGCTTTTTAATTTTTCTCTTAGTTCTAGTGATAAATTTGTCATTTCATCAAATGTTTGTACTTTTTCGTGATACAACCATTGGAAGATTTGCTCTGCTCGAAATGGCTTTTCTCCTATTTCTTTTAACTCTTGTTTTAATTCTTCTAAATGATAATCTTTTATATTTTTCATTGTTCCTTACTATTCCTTCCTATTTCTTTTGGAATGATTATTTTACTACTTGACTGTGGTCTATTTGGTTTTATTAAATCGTCTAATCGTTGCATCATTTGATAGTCTTTTCCATAAACAAACATGAAAAGACTTTGTCTGATTTTATCATATATGGTTTCTTTTTTAATAACAAGACTTGTTTCCCTTAGATTAGACATCAACTTTCTCCTTACATATGAAATTTCCTAACAATTTCTTCCTTTACATCTCTAGCGCACAACACCAAGCAAAGCACAAAATTCAAAACGGAAACCCCGCTGGCAATCATGCTCAAAGTCTTATCTTGCACCATATGTTCTGTCATAAAAACAACAGGTAACATACTAAAAAACACAATCATTAATTGATAAATGGCATATTTAATATATTTCTTATAACTAACAATGGTTAAGACCAGCATTGTCACATTGGCAATCATAATCATAATGGGAATCGCTATATTGATAGACCATCCCTTCCTTCCCAATTTGTAGTCAATATAAAACGTTAGTAGCGAAAGTGCTATGGTTTGTAATAACACATGACCTGCTATATTAATATTTTTCTTAATCGAATACATAACCACAACCCAGCTATATAAAATTCCTGCATTTACGAAAGCCGCCCATGGAATACTTGGTGTTGTCAATTTGTTAATAACAACTAGAATAAGAGCCATTCCTATGGATAGGCTCAATAATAATTTTATGATTTTATCACTTTTCTTTGCTTTTATTTTCTCCGGATATATCATCTAAAACACCATTACTTTCTATTTCTATTTTGATTCCTTTTTCTTTTAGAAATTCATAAAATCTTTTTTCTATATGGTTATCTTGCAAAATCGAGGTAAAGGTAAAAACCATCTTGTTTTCAAATGTACAACTAGAACACTTTACTTTCTCCACTGGTTCAGGTGCAATTAGCATTAAAAAGTAATCAATATAATCTTTATACTTCCCGATAATACCAATTCTTCCTATGTTAGAAAAAGTAGTTGTCGTATATTTTCTAATTTCGATATAACTTAATCGAACCAATGCTTTTTTCACTAGCAAAGGAACTGGTCGAATCAATGGATTATTCCCTATCTTTACATTGGTTGACATGGTTTTCACAATTTCTTCTTCTGTCAATCTTTTGTTAAAATCTTTTTTTACAAAATCTAAAATCTTTTCAAAGGTATCTAAATCATTTTTTTTCATTTCGCCTTCTACGGTAATGTAAGAAAAGAAATTTGACATCGTTTTAGAAGGAAAATATCTTTTCAAATTCACAGGAATGCATATTTTAATCGGTCTTTTTCCTTTTGCTTTTTTGTAATTTTCCTCATAAATACAATACATTAAAACAGCTGTTAAATACTGCGTAATCGTTGCTCCTTGTTTTTTACTTTCTTGCTTTAATGCCTCTAAATCCATTATTTGATGAATAGCACTAATCGCTCCTAATTTTATTTTTTTCCCTTTTAAGACATATGCTTTTTTACCAGAAGCATTTGATTTCGCCTTTTTATCATAATTTTTCATGTAGCTATCTTCTGTATCATAATCCTCAATCTTTCTAATTCTTCTCTCTTCTTCATTTAGTATCTCTGGGTGTATCAACTCTAAATACGTATAAATAATCTCCTTAAAAAAAATTGTCCCACTATTTCCATCTGTTAAAGAATGAAAAATGTCAATATTGACTTTATTTTTAAAATAAGTAACTTTAAACAAATAATTATTATTACGCCTACTATCCATATATTGACAAGGATAATCTTGCTCCTCCTCAATAATAGGCTCCTTCGTATTATGCTCTAAATAATACCAAAAAAAACCTGCCTTCATTCTCACTTTAAAAGACTTATACTTTTCCAAAGTTTGCTTCACTGCTTCCTCCAATATCTTCGCATTTACGCTTTCCTTCAAAACAGCTGACAAGCGAAATACCGTACTATATCTCTTCCCTGTGGACATTGGAAAAATCTTTGCTGAATTATCCAGTCTCCTCCAATACAATTTATTACTATTTTTATCTCTCATTTTAATTCCTTTCTTGGTTTGTTTTGGTTTGTTTTGGGACAGGCACCATCATACCCCTTTTGTGGTGTTCTGGGACAGACCCCATGATACCCCTTTTGGCTACTTTTGGGACAGGTTTGTATGTTTAATTTCATCATATTTTGACTATTATTTTATGCATATTTTGTAACTATAGCAAAAAATATGTCGACATTTGTTTTTTATAGTCATTCTAGACCTGTCCCAAAAAGTACCTTAGGGGATAAGTGGTGCCTGTCCCAAAACGCACCCCAAAACATCTAAAATTTCCTGATACCCTTGTTGTATCAGTTCTTGACTACTGTTTTTTTCTATCATCCATATATGACTGGCTTGCTCATATTCTTTGACATTAATTTGGCTCCCTATACCTACTTTTTCTGCTTTTTCTTTTAGTAAGTGTACGTCTGGGTTTAAAATGTCATAGGTTCCTGTTAATATGGTTATATTTTTTAATTTGGATAAATCACCTTCTATGGGATTGACCAAATAATTGTTGATGCCATCTTCTCCTGCATAGGCAAACCCAGCTAATTTTAAAGTTTCTTTGTTTAGTTGTTTATCCTTTTCTTCTATTTCTTCGATAACTGGATTGGTCAATCTAACGTCTAACCACGGTGAAATTAAAATGGTTTTGGCTGGCATTGTTAAATTGTCTTCTCCTACTCTTTCCTCTAATGCTAATCCTAATCCTGCTCCTGCTGAATCCCCCATTAAGACAAAATGATTGGTATCAATTCTGTCTATGATTTCTTTATATAAGGGAACTACCATTTTGAATACGTCTTTATAGTTGTATTTGGGTGTTAAGGGATAGTCTGGAAAAATGATGGTTGCTCCTGTATCATTTGCAATTTGCTCGAGGAATTCCCAATGTTGTTTGGTTGCTTCTGCTACATATGAACCACCATGAAAATATAATATTTTGAGGTCAGATTTTTCCCTGTTTTTTGGTGTTACGATGAATATGTTTCTTCCCATAAATTGCTTTGTTTCTATTTGGCATATCTCTTTTATCTCTTTTGGTACTTTAGTTTGTATGTCTATTATCAAGTAATAAGCAATTATCGATAATAGAACTGCTATTAAAATGAGTATGATACCGTAAAATTATTTTTGTTGTTTTCAGCTTCATATTATTCCTTTCTCATTTGCTTCTTTTTTGCTATTTTATCATAGTTCCTATGAAAAAAAAACATTTTTCCCATAAAAAATCCCCCGCCTTAGCCGTCAGTTGCCTTGAATTTTTAAGGACCTGCTCCTAAAAACAGGTGGGTGCCTACCTAAATATTCATGGGCTTCTCACTCTATTATGTGAGCTTGCACGCCATATTCAGAGAGTCGGCCCCTCTTATCGTGTGTTGGTTCTAAAAATTCTGCCTATACGTACTATGCAGGGTAAATTTGATTACTTATTAAGTTATTTTTATTTTAGCATAGCCTATGCTAATTTACAAACTAGAAACATCTCTTAATTATTCTTAATTGTCTTATTCTATTTATCTATCTTTGTTTTTCTATAAAAATCTCACTCAATGAATGTTTTTTATGATTTGCTTTTTTTCTTTGAAAATGTTAAAATAAAATGAGTTTGTGTAAGCAAAGAATTTTTGGTTCTTTGCTTTTTTTATATTGTAGGAAAGTTCGTTACACATATAATCGTTGACACAAAATCAAAGATTTTGACAACGATTTATCCTAGTAGGAGAACTTTCTGTACAAGATAAATATGGGAATTTATAGAATTTCTTTGCAGTTGCCACCGCATAGAAATTCTTGAATTCGTTTTTTACATGACATATATCAATATGCACAAAAATTGCAGAAAACTACCCAATAAAATAAACAAATGAAAAATGGAATGAGCATATTTATATTTCTTTCCGAATCCATATACAATCGCTCCAATGGTATAGGCAATTCCTCCTGCCACTAAAAGAATCATTCCCTTTGTCGTTAATAATTGTGGTAATACATTGGCTTTTACAAGAATACACCATCCCATTAACAAATAACATATCATAGAAAATACTTTAAACTTTTTAATATCAATGGAATTTAATACAATTCCTAAAATAGCCAGTGCCCATATAACACCAAATATAAGCCAACCAGATAAGGCATCATATTCTCTAATCGAACACAAAGCAAAAGGTGTATAAGAACCAGCAATCAATAAAAATATGGAACAATGGTCTAATACTTGAAATACTTTTTTGGAATTGATTTTGGGACTTAATCCATGATAAATGCTAGACATCGTATATAAAAGAATCATCGTTCCTCCATAAATAGCTGCACTTACTATACCATATAGATTACTATTTAGCACTGCAAAAGCAATGCACAACACTGTTGCAACAATTCCCAAAACAGCACCAACAATGTGTGATGTCATATTGAAAATTTCTTCTCCTTTTGTATAAGTTGGTAATATTCTATCTTTTAATTTTGTTCTTTGCATATTTCTCTCCTAAAATTATTTTTGTCTATTTTACCATAAATATTCTTCATAGGAAAGTTTTTCACAATAAATTTACAAAACTATTCTTTTATTTCTTGTGCTAATTTATCAATCGCTTTTGTTTCAATACGAGACACATAAGAACGAGAAATTCCCATCATGGTTGCTATTTCGTTTTGTGTTTTTGGCTTGTGACCTCCTAATCCAAAACGCAATTCTAAAATTGTCCTTTCTCTATCTTTCAAAATCTCTTTCATCTTCTGACCTAATAATTTTATTTTCATTTTAATGTCTACTTCTTCTTCGATATTTCTCTCATTATTTTCTAAAACTTCTTGTAAGGTTACTACATTGTCATCTTTATCTTTTCCAATTGGCTCATTTAGATAAACTTCTGCTCCTAATTTCTTCGTTGCCCTCAAATGCATTAAGATTTCATTGTCAATACATCGAGATACATAGGTTGAAAGCCTTGCTCCTTTTTCTATGTTAAAACTATTAATTCCTTTAATGAGACCTACGGTTCCAATGGATATTAAATCATCTTGCTCTACTTTTGCTGTACTGTATTTTTTGGCAACATGAGCAACTAATCTTAAGTTTCGTTCAATTAAAATATTTCTGGCCTCCTCATCTCCTTTTGCCATTTGTTCTAAACAATTTTTTTCTTCTTCTGCGGTTAGTGGTTCTGGGAATAAGGCTGCCCCTTGAATATATCCGAACAACAAATACGGCTGATTTTAGAAATTCTAAAAAACCTAATATTCCTGTCATACAAAGCGATAGCAATATAAATGCACCTCCATTTTTGCTGGTTTAAGTTTTCTCTATTTCTACTTAAACTTTCTCCATATAATCCAATATATGTTTTGCAAAAATGAAAAGTGCATGACCCTTTTATCTTTTTTATAAACATTTTCTTTTGCCTTTTATTTTAAAAGTTTGTGTGTTTTTATGAATCATTAAATCCCCATAATATTATAGCCATTATCCGCATAAACCACTTGACCTGTAACACTATCTGACATAGAACTCAATAAAAATGTAGCCACATTTCCGACCTGTATCGTTGTCACATTTTGATGTAGTGGTGCCTTTTCTTCTATCACTGTCAAAACAGAGCCAAAATCTTTAATCCCTTTAGCAGACAATGTTTTAATTGGACCTGCTGAAACAGCATTGACTCTCATTCCTTCTTTTCCTAAATTTTCCGCCAAATATCTAACACTTGACTCCAAAGCTGCCTTTGCTACTCCCATCACATTATAGTTATCAATTACCTTAGTAGAACCATGATAAGTCAATGTCACTAAACTTGCCTTTTCATTTAGCATATCTAACTCTTTTGCCATTCTAGCTGCTAACACAAAAGAATAACTGCTAACATCACAAGCATGGGCAAATCCTTCTTTACTGGTAAAAATAAAATCATGATGCAAATCTTCTGTATTGGCATGAGCAACTGCATGCACGATACCATCTATTTTTCCATTTTCTTCTTTGATTTTAGTAAAAGCCTCTTTTACCACTTCATCTTCAGAAGCTCCATTTAGCACATATGCTTTACTTCCTTTAAATTCTGATATTAATTCTTCTATTTTATCTTTATTTTCTTCTCCCATATAGGTAAAGATAAGTTTTGCTCCATTTTCATAAGCAGATTTCGCAATTCCAAATGCAATACTCCACTTATTTCTAATTCCCATAATTAAAATTTTCTTTCCTTCTAATAACATTCTCTTTTCCTCCTACTTTTTTATTATATTTTATTCTTAATTAATTCTATTTTTTATGAAGTGACTATTCGGGGGGACCAACAAGTTACAATCTGTTATGCAATTACAGATTGTTCGTAGTTGGGAGTCACAAAGAAAAAATAGAATTAATTAGAAATATTTATAAAGTCTTATATTCGCCCATATTTCTAAATTTCTGATACCTCTCCTCAACAATAACCTCTGGGCTTTTATCCTTCATTTCTTCCATCGTTTTTTGTATCTCTTTCTTTAAGCTCTTAGCCACTTTTAAAAAGCTTTCCTCTTCCTCTCCCTTAGGTTCTTTCATAATCTTGTCAATTATTTTCAACTCATATAAATCTTTCGCTGTCAATTTCATTTTTTCAGCGGCCTCTTTTGTTCTAGAAGCATCTTTCCACAAAATGCTAGCATAGCCCTCTGGTGACAAGATAGAATAAATAGCATTTTCCAGCATAAGCACTTTATTTCCAACACCTAAAGCTAAAGCTCCTCCACTTGAACCTTCACCAATCACAATGGCTATCACAGGCACTTTTAATTTACTAAGCTCCAACATCGAACTAGCAATGGCTTCTCCGTTGTCCTCTTTCTTCTGCTCCAATACCCGGATAGGCTCCTTTGGTATCAATAAAAGTAATCACTGGTCTTTTAAATTTTTCTGCTTGTTTCATAAAACGGATGCCTTTTCGATATGCCTCTGGATTTGGCATGCCAAAATTTCTTTCTATGTTTTCTTTCGTCGTTCTTCCCTTCTGTTCTGCTATTATGGTATAATTCTGATTTCCCATTCTTGCCAAACCACAAACAATGGATTTATCATCTTTAAAATTTCTATCACCATGTAATTCTATAAAATCGTCAAAAATTTCTTCGATATAATCTAATGCTGTTTTTCTTTTGGGGTCTCTTGCTATTTCTACTTTTTCCCATGCTGTTTGTTCTTTCATTTTCCATTCCTTCCTAAGATGATTTTGGAGATGCCCTTAGCTGTGCGTGCATTAAGCAAGCTTACAGATAAGTAATACCTTTAGGTACGGAGGAAAAAATCATCCTTTTTTTATCACTTTCAAATTATTGGTCGTATCATTTTATATAAGATGATTTTTTCCTCCGTCCCCAAAATCATCTTGAATTTTAATTTCTTATTTGTGAAACTGAATTAACTGATGTATGGTATCTTTTAATTCTTTTCTTTCCACTATTTTATCAACAAAACCATGTTCCAACAAAAATTCAGCAGTTTGAAATCCCTCTGGCAACTTTTCTCCAATTGTTTGCTCAATGACTCTTTGTCCAGCAAAACCTATCATGGCACCTGGTTCTGCTAATATAATATCTGCTAAACTGGCAAAAGAAGCCGTAACACCACCATAAGTTGGGTCTGTTAAAACAGAGATATATAACAAGCCAGCTTCATTTAATTTTGAGATAGCTGCTGTTGTTTTTGCCATTTGCATAAGAGATATAATTCCTTCTTGCATTCTGGCACCACCAGAAACACAAAAGATAATCAATGGTAATTTTAAGGCAATCGCTTTTTCTATGGCATAGGTGATTTTTTCTCCTACTACAATCCCCATGCTTCCCATTAAAAAGCCACTATCCATAACACAAATAACTACTTTTTCTCCCTTTATTTTTCCCGTTCCACAACTCACTGCCTCTTGAATTCCTGTTTTTTCTCGTAATCCCTTTATTTTTTTTGGATAATCCTCTAATTCCAATGGATTGGTTGTATCAATATTTAAGTCAAATCTCTCATAAGTATCTTTATCAACAATGCTTTCTAGTCTTTTATTAATATGCATTCTAAAATAAGCTCCACAATTTGGGCAAATACTACTATTGGCTCTTACTGTTTCTTTGTATAATATTTCTTTACATGTATCGCATTTTACCCATTTACCAACCTGTATATCTACTTGATTTTCTGTTCTTTTAGCCGTAGGTTCTCTCTTTTTTATTTTATCAACAATCATTATTTTTCTTCCCTTTCTATGGGACATTGGGACATGGGGACGTACTTTTTGTCCCTATCTACCTATCTCTATCTATTTTTCTGTTAAAACCTATGGATAGGGACAAAAAGTACGTCCCCATGTCCCTCCATGTCCCTAAAATTTCTTTTCAATAAACGAGGTATCAAAGTTTCCTCTGATGAAATCAGGATTTTTGATAATGCTAAATAAAAAGTCGATGTTGGTATCTACCCCTTCTATGACAATTTCTTCTAGGGCTCTTTTCATTTTGCTAATGGCTTCATTTCTGGTATCTCCATGTGTGATAATTTTCGCAATCATAGAATCGTAAGTAGGTGGAATGGTATATCCTTCATAAATAGCGGTATCTACTCTGATTCCATTTCCTCCCGGCAAATTTAATCCTGTAATCGTTCCTGGACATGGCATAAAGTTTTTGCTTGGATTCTCTGCATTAATTCTACATTCGATACTATGTCCTTTAAACGTGATATTTTTTTGCTTTATTTTTAATGGCTCGCCTGCTGCTATTTTAATTTGTGCTTTTACAATATCAATTCCCGTTCTTTCTTCTGTAATTGGGTGTTCTACTTGAATTCTAGTATTCATCTCCATAAAATAGAAATTCTTATCACTATCTACTAAAAATTCGATGGTTCCACAGCTTGTATATCCTGCCACTTTGGCTGCTTTAATCGCTGCCTCTCCCATCTTGTTTCTCAATTTATCGTCAATAGCAGTAGATGGTGTTTCTTCCAATATTTTCTGATTTTTTCTTTGAATCGAACAATCTCTTTCTCCTAAATGGATTACATTTCCATGCTCATCTGCTAAAATTTGTATTTCTACATGTCTCGGATTTTGGATGAATTTTTCGATGTAAATTTCATCGTCGTTAAAAGACATCTTAGCCTCTTGTTTTACGATATTGTAGTTATTTTCTAATTCTTCGGCAGAATTGACAATGCGAATTCCTTTTCCGCCTCCTCCAGCTGCTGCTTTTAGCATAATGGGATAACCAATTTTATTGGCTATTTTAATCGCATCTTTTAAACCTTTTACACTTCCATCTGAACCTGGTATGACAGGCACTCCTGCTGATTTCATTAATTCTTTTGCATTTGACTTATTTCCCATTTTTTCAATTATTTGATACGATGGTCCGATAAATTTGATATTAGATTCCTCACATATTTTTGCAAATTGACTATTTTCTGATAAAAATCCAAAACCCGGATGAATACTATCTGCACCAGTTATATTAGCAGCTTCTATCATATTTTTAAAATTCAAGTAGCTTTTTGCACTATTCGCTGGTCCAATACATATAGCTTCATCTGCCAAACGGGTATGCATGGCATCTTTATCGATTTCCGAATAAACAGCCACTGTTTTGATATTCATTTCTTTACAAGCCCTTATAATACGAACGGCTATCTCTCCTCGATTCGCAATTAAAATCTTATTCATGCTTTTATTTTCCTTTCTTGAGACAATGGGGACAGGTTTCATTTGTCTCATTTTTTTACACTACAGCAAAAGTTAATTCTCCTTTTGCTACGATTTTGTCCTCTACGGTTGCAATTGCTTCTCCTACTCCAATTGGTCCTTTTTTCTTGATGATTCTTACTTCTAGTTTTAATTTATCTCCTGGCACTACCATCTTTTTAAATTTCATTTTATCAATGCCTCCAAATAGAGCATTTTTTCCTTTGTTTTCTGCTAGGCTAAGAATGGCTACTGCCCCTGTCTGTGCTAGACTTTCCGTAATTAATACTCCTGGCATAATTGGATTTCCTGGAAAGTGTCCTTTAAAATACCATTCTTCTTCACTTACGTATTTATAGGCAATTGCACTTTCTCCTGGTATGTATTCTTCTACCTCATCTATCATTAGAAAAGGTTCTCTTTGTGGTATGATTTCTTTGATTTCTTCTTTTTTTAGCATTGTTTTCCCTTCTTTCTTTGACTTGATACAAAATTCCAATTGATAAGAATCCTCACAACTTTAAAACTTTATTTTATTACAAATAATGGTTTTCCATATTCTACTGGTTCTCCATCTTTTACCAAAATTTCTTTCATTTCTCCATCCCATTCAGACTCTATCTCATTCATTAATTTCATAGCTTCTACAATACAAAGAACATCTCCCTTTTTTACTCTCTGACCCACTTGCACATAAGGGTCGCTATTAGGAGAAGGCTTTAGATAGAAAGTTCCTACCATAGGAGATTTTACAATATTCCCCTCTTCTACTTTTTCTTCTTGTTTCTCTTCACTTGTTTCCACATGTTTTATTTCTTTTGTTGATACATTCTTCGTCGGTATATTTTCTGCTACTGTAACAACTTGCTTTTCCTCTTTTTTCATACTTATTTTTGTGCCATCTGGAAAATCAATATCAATAGCTGTTAATTTTGAATTTCCCATATCTTCCATAAGCTGTTTAATCTTTTCATACTCCATAATCTTCTCAATCCTTTCCATCTTTTTATACAAGATTATTATATTTTTTAAGAAGTAACAATTCGGGGGGACCAACAAATTATAGACTGTTACCAAATTTTTAATTTGGTTTACAGTCTGTTATGTAGTTGGGAGTTACGAGTAAAAAATATAATAATCTTTGTTATAAGTATTTATTATTGATATTTTTTCAAAATAATACTAGCATTATGCCCACCAAATCCCAAAGAATTTGACATTACGACATTGATTGGAGCCTTTCTAACCTCATTTGGTACCACATCTAAATCACAATCCTCATCTTTTTCTCGATAATTGATAGTTGGTGGAACCATTTGGTTTTCAATTGCTTTGGCACAAATAATTGCTTCCACACTACCTGCTGCTCCTAGCAAATGCCCTATATTTCCTTTGGTCGAACTTACCATTACTGTTTTGCTTGCCTCACCTAATGCTGATTTGATTGCCATTGTTTCGCAAGAATCATTCAAATGAGTCGATGTACCATGTGCATTAATATAATCAATTTCTTCTGGTTTCATCTTAGCATCCTCAATTGCTCTTTTCATGGCTCTTGCTCCACCTTCTCCTTCTGGTGCTGGTGAAGTAATATGATAAGCATCTGATGTAGCACCATATCCTACTACCTCTGCATAAATTTTAGCCTTTCTTTGGATAGCATGTTCTAACTCTTCTAATACAAGAATTCCTGCTCCTTCTCCCATGACAAATCCACTTCTTTCTTTGTCAAATGGAATACTTGCTCTATTTTTATCGGTTGCATAAGACAAGGCTTTCATATTCTCAAACCCTGCAATTCCCACACTACAGATAGAAGCCTCTGTTCCTCCTGCTAAGACAACATCTTCTGAACCATATTTAATCGTTTTGTAAGCCTCTCCTATGGCATGTGTGGAAGAAGCACAGGCTGTTACAATCGAAATGGATTCTCCTTTTAGCCCTAAATCAATAGCAATATTTCCTGCTGGCATATTCGCAATTGCCATAGGAATGAACATCGGTGATACTCTATTGTTTCCTTTTATATAATTGATTTCGCATTGTTCTTGGATGGTTTTTAAACCTGCAATACCAGAACTTACAAATACGCCAACTCTTTCTAAATCTGTATTTTCTTCGGTAATTCCACTATCTTGAAAAGCCTCTCTTGCTGCTACTAAAGCAAATTGTGAACTTCTATCTAATCTTTTGGCTTGTTTTGGCTCTAAATAATCCAGTGGGTTAAAATCTTTTACCTCTGCATCTAGACTCGTTTTGTAGCCTGTACTATCAAATAAGGTTATGGTATCAATTCCACATTTTTTTTCTTGGATTCCTTTCCATGTTTCTTCTGTATTTTTTCCGATTGGAGTGATTGCTCCTAATCCTGTAATAACAACTCTTTTTTCCATTTTTTCTTCCATCCTTTCCATTCCTTTTTACTACTCAACTTTAGCACCTTTTGTCTTTAAAGTTTATCTATTTTTTATGAGTAACAATTCGTGGGGACCAGCAAGATTACAGTCTGTTATGTAATTACAGACTGTTCGCAGTTGGGAGTTACAAATAAAAAATAGATAAACTTTTTAATAAACATCAATAGAACTAAATCGTAACAATTTGTTTTACATTAACATACCACCATCAACATGTAGCACTTGACCCGTAATATACGAACTATCCTTTGAAGCCAAAAATTTCACAACATTAGCCACATCTTGAGAGGTACCCATACGTTTCAAAGGAATACTTTTGGCAATTTCTTCTTTAACCTCATCCTTTAAAACCTCTGTCATACTGGTTTCAATAAAACCCGGAGCCACTGCATTTACTAAAATGCCTCTTGAAGCCACTTCCTTTGCCAAGCTTTTGGTAAATCCAATCATACCTGCTTTTGAAGCAGCATAATTGGTTTGACCTGCATTTCCTGAAACGCCTACCACAGAAGAAATATTGATAATTCTTCCAGAACGTGCTTTTAACATATGGTTGATTACATTTTTTGTCACATTAAAAGTTCCCACTAGATTAACATCAATGACTTGTTCAAAATCTTCTTTCTTCATTCTCATCAATAACATATCTTTTGTAATACCTGCATTATTCACTAACACATCTATCGTTCCAAACTTTTCAATTACTTGTTTTACCAATTCCTCGCAATCTTCAAAACAAGAAACATCACCTTTAACTGCAAAGCATTCTACTCCTATTTCTGCTATTTCCTTTTTGACATTTTCTAATTCTTCATTTTCCTTACGATAATTTAGGGCAATATCATATCCCTCTTTCGCAAGTGTTATCGCAATTTGTCTTCCAATTCCTCTTGTTGCACCTGTAATCAAAGCTACTTGATTCATTTTTCTCAACTCTCCTTTAGGACATGGGGACGTACTTTTTGTCCCTATGTCTAATTATTTTTTCTTGTAGTGCATATTCCACACTAACACCTTAATTTGACAGACTAGGGACATTATCTACGTCCCCATGTCCTATTTCATCTAGCACTTTTTCCAAGGTTTCTACATTATTTACATTTAAAATGGTAACCTCTTTATCCGTATCCAATCTTTTGACAAAACCAGACAAAGTTCTACCTGATCCTATTTCAATAAAAGTATCAATTCCAGCATCTAACATCGTTTTCAAACTTTTTGAAAATCTCACTGGGCTAACAATATGCTTTGCCAAAATATCCTTCACATCATCTTGATTGCTATATATCTCTCCATCGATATTTTTCACAACTGCTGTTTTAAAATCATGAAGGGTAACCTGCTCTAGTTCGTTTCTTAAAGCCTCTGATGCTTGGATTAGTTTTTCTGTATGAAAAGGTCCTGCTGTTTTTAGAACTCTTACTTTTTTAGCCCCTAAATCTTTCGCGATTATTTCTGCTTGCTCTACTGCTTCCTTTTCTCCTGAAATAGCAATTTGACCAGTGGTATTGAAATTGGCTGGAACGACAAATCCGTTGGTTACTTTTTGGCAAACCTCTTGCACTTGTTCTTCGCTCATCCCCATAATAGCTGCCATTAACCATTCCCCCTCTGGAACTAGTTCTTGCATATATTCTCCTCTTTTTTGGACTAATTTGATTCCTTCTTCAAAATCCAATGCTTGGCTATTAATCAAAGCAGAATATTCTCCCAAACTTAATCCAGCAGACATCTTAGCTTGTATTCCATTTTCTTGTAAGACTGCTAAGATAGCCAAACTCATGGTTAAAATAGCAAGTTGCGTATTTTTTGTTTGATTTAATATTTCTTCCTCTCCGTTAAACGTTATTTGTGCTATATCAATTCCTGTTATTTCCTTCACTTTTTCATATACTTTTTTTACCGTCTCATATTTTTCATATAAGTCTTGCCCCATTCCAATGCTTTGTGAACCTTGACCTGGAAATAAAAAACCTATTTTCATTTTATCTTCATCCTTTCTTCCTTTAACCTCTTGTACCTTTTGTATTGAAAGTTTATCTGTTTTTTATGAGTAACAAATCGGGGGGACCAGCAAGATTACAGTCTGTTATGTAATTACAGACTGTTCGCAGCTGGGAGTTACGAATAAAAACAGATAAACTTTCAATACAAAGTCCCCCTTGTTTTCTCTTCCAACAAATTACAAAACTCTGTTATCACTTTTTTACCATCTACCGTTATTCCAAACTCATTTTTAATCGAAGAAGCTAATTCACGTATTTCTGGAGAAAACTGTTTTTGATTGGTATTAATACCGAATACCAACAACAACATATTTTACCATTTTTCCTTGTAATTTCGTCTCTGTCAAAATGCCACCTATCTTCTTACCTTGATAAACAATATCGTTGGGATGTTGAATCTCAAGAGAAATAGCATATAATTTTTCAAAAACCTTAACCATGATTTCTGCTATTTCAAGAGTAAATCCTTCCAATTTCTCAATTTCGCAATTTGTCTCCATTAAGATAGAAAACGCGATATTATCTTTTTCATCGGTAAACCATTTCCTTCCATGTGTTCCGCTTTCCTCTGGTTTGTTTATCTGCTAAAATAATGGTTCCATTTACAATGGCATTTTTTTCAACTTGTCGCCAAACCTCTCGTTGTGTTGAGTCAATTTCTTGATAATGAATCACATTTCTCCCCAAAATTTGGGTTTTCAAATTTTCTAATTGCACTTTGACTCCTCTTTTCTAATTTGTTCTAAATTGTTCTGTCTTTTAATTTTATTCGTCGTAGTTTTGATTAATGGTTCTTGTGATAGTATCATGCCTCTAATTGCTTTATAATGTGGCATGGTTTTATTAATCTCTTTTATTTTTTCATTGAGTGCATGATAAATTTCTTTCTCCCCTTTTACCTTGTAAGTATTTTCCACAATTTCTTGATTGTAAACTACTTTCGCAAATATCTTAATATCATTTTTATCCTCTGACATCTGCTTTCCAAAAACAAAAGATTCTTCCACTCCTTCGATTCGATTCAGCAAGTTTTCCATTTCTTCTGGGAAGATATTTTTGCCATTTTTTAAGACAATCACACTTTTCTTTCTGCCACAAATAAAGATATATCCTTCTTCATCGATTTTAGCCAAATCGCCTGTGTAAAACCAACCATCTACTAATGCTTTTTTGGTTTCGATTCTATTTTCAAAATATTCTAGCATGACACTCGGACCTTTTACCATTAGTTCTCCCATGCCGTTTTTATCTGGGTTTATAATTTTTACTTCTACACTTGGTACCGCTTTTCCAATGGAGCCAATTTTATGATATGGTTTGGAACCAATTGCTACAACTGGTGATGTTTCTGTTAAGCCATATCCTTGTACTAAATGCAAGCCTAATAATTGATATTTTTCTTCAATTTCGGAATCTAAACTAGCGGCACCACTAATTAACAATTTAACTTTTCCACCAAGCATATCATGTATTTCTTGAAAAGCTTGTTTTTTCTCTTCTCTACTTGAATTTCTATATTGCTCTTCTTTTTTCAAAATTTCTTGTAGTTTTCCTTGCTTTTCTAACTGTCTTCGTATCATTCTAAAAATTCTTTCATAAATAGCTGGTACAGACGCCATAACTGTGACTTGATATTCCTTCATGTTATCTGGAATATGTCTGATACCATCACAAAATACGGTTTTCGCTCCTTTGTACAAAGCAAATAAAAAGCCAACGGTACATTCAAACACATGATGCAAAGGTAAAAAAGATAAGAACACGTCACTTTCATCAACATCTAAAACAGAAGCAATATCCATTAAATTAGAACATAGATTGTTATGGGATAAAGCTACAATCTTAGAAGCAGATGTGGTTCCTGATGTAAATAGCATGATACTCATTTTTTGATTATCTATCTTTGCTTCTATAAATTGTTTATTTCCTAATTGAATTAATTTTTTTCCAGTTTCGATTAATTCTTTTTCTGAATAATTTCCATTGGTATGATGTTCTAAATCCATTGATATTAAGTGTTTTAATTTTCCTACCCCTTCTTTTTTAGCCTCTTCCAATGTCTTTTCATATTTTTCTGAATAAAAAATCGCTTCCACGCCGGAACGTTCGATTAAGTTTTTTAATTCGTTATCTGGCAAAGATTTGTCCAATGGTACGACAATTCCTGCCCCACATACAATCGATAAATACGCCATTTCCCATTCGAATCGGTTTTCTCCAATGACAGCAATTCTTTTATCTTTTAGCCCCATATCTATTAAAGCTGTTCCTAAGGCATCTACCATTTGTCTTACTTCTTGATGCGTTATGTTTTGATAGGTTCCTTCTTTTGTTTTTATTTGATAAGCTATCTTGTCAGCATATTTTTTTCCTGATTTTTTCAACATGTCTTTTAAATCGGTTATTTTCATGTAATCATATAATCTTTCGCTCATGTTTTTCTCCTTTTCCATCCTTATTATTTATATCATAAATTGTCCTTAAAAAATATTGAACTGACCTCTCAGTACAAAGTAATGGCTCTTTTATTTGGTTCATATAATAAAATGAGGTGTTTTAGGAATGAAATTTTTAACGAATTGCCTAATTGGTGTTGCTATTGGGAGCGGTGCTATCCTTCCTGGTATTAGTAGTGGTGTTTTTTGTGTTATCTTTGGTATTTATGAAAAACTTTTGGATAGTATTTTACATTTTTTTAGTGATAGCAAAAATAATTTTAAATTTCTTTTTCCTATTATCATAGGAATTGCTTTGGGAGTTGTCTTATTTGGTAATGCTTTAAATTATTTCTTTTTTCAATTTCCCATACAGACTAAATGTATTTTTATTGGTCTTATTTTAGGGAGTATTCCTGCTTTACTAAAAGAAATCCATACAAAGGAAGTGTTTAAACCGTCTCATTTGCCTTTCCTTTTGATTGCTTTACTCCTAGGCATTTCTTGCATTTTTTTGGAAAAGTCATTTGCGATTCAAACACTTGAAAATGTTAGCTTTTTTTATTTAATGGTATGTGGCTTTTTTATGTCGGTTCGGAATTGTTGTGCCTGGTGTTAGTAGCACTATTATTTTAATGTTATTAGGAATTTACAAGGTTTATCTCGCTTCTGTTTCTAGCGTGTATCTTCCTATTTTAATTCCTCTTGGTATTGGTGTTCTTGTGGGTGGCTTTTGTTTTATGAAAGTGACAAAGTTTTTGTTGGAGAAATTTTATGCTCCTACTTTTTATGGCATTATTGGTTTTACGATTGGTTCTACTTTGGTTCTACTACCTAATTTTTCTTCTTTTTGGGAAGTTTTGCTTGGTGGCTTGTGTTGCGTTTTACGGTTTTTGTATTGCTTCTGTGCTTGAAAAATGAATTTCCTTGGTAAAATTTCCCAAACTATTGACATAATCTTGTTTTTATAGTATACTGATTATTGTAATCAAAATTAGCAATGTCTAATTTTGTGAACGCCACTTACCTTTAGATGAATTTATTTGTTCTATTGGTAGAGTGGTTAGGCACTACAAATAGTAGTGCCTATAAACAGGAGTAGGAAGCAGCACGGAAAGAAAAGCACACTTTAATAGAAGTGTGCTTTTCGGTTTTTCTTGTTTAAAATTCCCAAAACTAGGTGTAGTTTTTCCGTTATTTTTTTCTTCTCAAAATCCAATCCTTCTCACATGGCATTGGCAATTTCATTTTTACTTTTTGTCCTTTTACGCCAGGACTTACCTCTTGAATTTCCTCTTCTGTTTCGGCATGCCATAATTGTTCTATTTTAAATTCAATTGGTTCAATTTGATGTGGAATAATCATTTCCAAAGTATCTCCTACTTGTAGCTTATTCTTTATTTCAATGGTAGACTTATCTTTCGTATATTCTACTACTTTTCCACCAAATTCATAATTTTCATTATATTGTCTTCCACTATATTCTTGAATATCTTTATTGTTTCTGTCATTAAAATAAAATGTAGTTAACCCTCTTGTTTTTACTTTTTCTAATTCTTTTAAATATTTCGTGGCATCATAACTTTCTGGGTCTTTTTGATAATCGTCAATTGCATTACGATAGGCATTTATCACACTTGCTATATAATATTCTGTCTTCAATCTTCCTTCTACTTTTAAACTATTGACTCCCATATCAATAATTTCTGGTATTTCTTTGATTAGGCATAAATCCTTGGATGAAAAAATGCTCGTTCCATGTTCATCTACTTCAATTGGCATAAATTCCCCTAGATTGTTTTTCTCCTCAGCATACAAATTGTAAGACCAACGGCAACTTTGGGCACAATCACCCAAATTGGCACTTCGACAAGATAAAAAGTCACTTAAAAAACATCTTCCTGAAAAAGCAAAGCAAATAGCTCCATGAATAAAGATTTCCACTTCCAAATCTTCTGGTTTATTTTGTATCAATTCTTTTAATTGTTCTTTATTCATTTCTCTTCCCACAATGACTCTTTTGGCTCCATTATGATACCAAAAGCTACTTGCATGATAGCTGATTACATTTGCTTGTGTACTAATGTGAATATCTACATTAGGTGCATATTGTTTTAAAATTTCAATGACCCCTCCATCTGAAGCGATAATTCCATCTGGTTTTAATTCATTTAACTCTTTGGCTGCTTCTATGATTTCATCGTATTTGTCGTCCCATGCAAAAATATTCATGGCTACATATACTTTTTTCCCTATTTTATGGGCATAGGCAATTGTTTTTTCTACCTCTTTGTCATCTACATCAACTCTTGTTCTTAAGGATAAACTTTTGGTTCCCATGTATACCGCATCTGCTCCATATAAAAAGGCTATTTTGGCTTTTTCAAAGGAACCTGCTGGGGCTAATAATTCTACTTTTTTCATTTTTTACCTCTTTTATTTGTTATTTTTCTATATTATATAGGCGTTTTTGTGGCTTGTCAATAAAGTTTTTTTCTTTTCATCTAATTACAAGTATTAATTTTTGTTATTTATTATGTATACTTTTTTGTATTTTTCTGGTTTTTATGGTATAATAATGATATAAAATATGTATAAGAAAGGAATTTTCATTATGAGAAAAAAGACAAGAGACTTACTACATGAGAAATATAACCTTGCTATAACAGAAGCAAGTGACATTCTTGAAGTTATCGAAAATTTATACAAGTTGCTATCAGCAACTTCCAACTCCGATGTTTCTGCTTCTGACCTGTCACAGTTCGAAAGTTTTTTAAGAGGTCTTTATGCCTCTAAAATGATTCGTCGGCAGACGTACCAACTATCAAATTTGGTCGTTGCCCTTGTGATAACGATTATGCATATCAGCATTTGGTTAAATTCAACCCAAAATATGCATATGCTCGCTGATATAAATGGTCGGAGAAAAGCTTTAGAAACAGAACTTGAGAAACTTTGGGAAAAAGAAAACTCAATCATTCATGATCGATTTGGGATTAGAACTATCGTATCTAACAGTAATTCTGTAGAAGAAAATAACACCTTATTATTCGAAATGTCAAATCATGTGATTGATATTTTAACGCAACAAAATCGAAAATTAAGGGATGAATTTCTCAGTTGGCTATTTATTACTAAAGGCTTAGATTCATTGGATATTCAAAAAATTGAATTTGTTTTGAATCTTCCATTTCGTGTAGATTTAGATTTACACAAAGATTATGTGTCTAATCCAAAGCCCTCAACCTATCAGTCTTTGCACTGGGTTATATCTCTGGAGTCTTTTTCAGAAATTCTACCTGGTGCCGAGCTCGAACTGCAGTTTCGGACCCATGATATGCATGAAAATACAACAGTTGGTCCAGCTTCTAAATATTCACAGGAACGAAGAATTGATACAAAAGGTGTCTTTTGCGTGGAAGATTTCTCCAAAGTCAAAATTAAAGGCTTTTACAGTTATGATAGCGAAGAAACTGATACACCTGCTATTCACTTTGCAAGGAAAATTATCTATCGGACAGTAAGTCCTACACAAGTTTATTTAAGTTAAAACCTTTACTCACCCAGAAGTTCTTTATTGGGTGAGTTTTCCTATTTGTTTTATTGCACTAACAGCAAATTTATTGCCAACTCTAAAAATCAAATTTTCACCCCTTGCGACGCTATTTCTGCAAGGGGTGTTTTCTTATTATTAAACATTCTACGCATACGCTTGACGTTTTTTAAAGCTAAGTAAATTAGTAATCTCGCCCTCTGTATTTTTAGCTTTTTTCGTCTTTCTTGCTCTTTCTTGTTCCAACTCTCTTTTTTGTTTTTCTGCCACAGATTGACAGATAGCTTTTTGGTAAGTAAAATGAGTATCTTGTGCTATTTTACTCCAACCATATTGATTTCGTACTTTATTTTTTGCTTTTTTCGTTATTTCTGCACATAATTTATGGTCATATAATAATTCTAAAATAGAATCTGCAATTGAATTCGAATTCCCACAATATGCCTTCATTCCATTACTTCTATGTTCTACGATTTCATTTAGCCCTCCAATATCTGAAACAACAATTGGAGTTTCTGACAACATAGCCTCTAAAGCAACAATTCCAAATGGTTCATATGTACTAGGAAATACAGATATATCTGCTGCTTTATACATTTTTTGCACGTCTTTTCCTCCCAAATACCCTGCAAAATATACTTTATTGGATATTCCCATAGCCTCTACTTGTTGCTTCAATTCGTCTAGCATTCCGCCTTTTCCGCATATCACAAGTTTTGTGTCATGATATCCTGCTAATATTTTGGGCATAGCTGAAATTAAATGTTGCACGCCTTTTTCATAGACCAATCTTCCCATAAATAGTATGATTTTTTCATTATCCATAGCGAATCTTCTTCTAAAATTGTAATCTCTTTCTACTCCATTAAATAGACTTAAGTTTACTCCGTTTGGTACTACATTTATTTTTTCATATGGTAATCCAAATAATCTTTGTAATTCATTTTTCATATAATTACTATTTACAATCACTTCTGCTGATTCATAAGTTAACATCCATTCGGTATCATTGATGTATCTTTGTTGTTCATCATGAATCCCACTATTTCTTCCTGCTTCTGTTGCATGAATGGTAGAAACAATTGGAATGTTATAGGAATTTTTTAGCGTTTTTGCACTATAAGCTACTAACCAATCATGTGCATGAATGACATCAAAATTTCCTTGCTCTGCTATGATTTCATTCGCTTTGGCAAGCATATTGAAATTCATTTGCATAACCCAATCGATAAAGTTGTTAGGATTTATCATATAATTGTCTACTCTATATACTTTTACACCTTTATCATCTTCAAAATAAGGAGCATCGCCATCGCGATATGTTATAACGGTTACATCATGACCATCTTTTAATAATGTTCTTGATAAGTCATATACAACTCTAGCAATTCCCCCTACTACTCTTGGTGGATATTCCCATGTTAACATTAATATTTTCATGGTTATACTTCCTTTCTCTATTTTCTTTTGTTTTTCATTTTTAGACATTTTTCCTTATTCTATTATATTGTATACAACTTTTTGGAAAATGTAAACGATTTTTGGGATTTTTTTTATTTTTTATCCATAAAAAGTTACTGTTCAGACTTATGATTTATTTTCTTATGTGAAAGGAATATTAATAACGCTGAACCGTAACCACAAAAAAAGATTTCAGAATTTCTTCTAAAACCTTTTTCCTTTTATTCTTGATATTGTTCTTGACCTTGCTCTTGATTCTGTTCTTGGTACTGTTCTTGTTCTTGACCCTGTTCTTGATTCTGTTCTTGGTTTTGTTGTTGCTCTTGACTTTGTTCCTGATACTGTTCTTGTTCCTGACCTTGCTCCTGATTCTGTTCTTGATTTTGTTGTTCTTCTTGCTCCTCTGTTCTCTCTTCCCTATTACTATTTTCCTTCGTAGAAGCTTTGGTTTGGGTTGCTTTATTTGACTTGGATACTGCTTCATTTTTGTCTAACCATTGTTCTGCATCTACTAACTGGTCATTTACAGCAATATAATAATGTTTTTCTCCTCCACTAATTGTCATGTAAATATCATCTGCTATTGTTGCAAACAACTCTTTACCAGCTGAATTGATTAACGTATATTTTTTATCTTTACATGCTACCAATACATTGTAATTTGGAATTACCAATAAATTTAAGGCATCTTTATTGCTAGAAGCAACATATCCAAAACTATCATACTTGTATTCTACTACTTGATTTCCGCTTTTATCAAACAATCCCCAATATTTATCTTTTTTAACAGGTATCAAATTATCTGCTAAAATATATTTATTTTTAATATTGTTTTGTGAGAATTTTGAAATATCCATTCCTACTGCATCATTTTCAATGTATATTTTGATATTCCCTTTTATGTCCATGACACCATATTTATTGTCTTTTTTAGCAACATATAAGCCTTCATCACTATCCATTAATTCAATGCTGTCATATATGATTTGCACCTTTGTCTCTTTATTTGCTGACATAATTCCTACTTTTTCGTTGGCTCCTACTAAGAAATCTCCTGTATTGGGAAGATAAGTAATACTATCGTATTTTGGCTCTAATATTATGCTTCCATCTACTCCTATCACGCCATATTGCTTTTTATCTTTATCTTTTAATACAATTAATTGATTGTTTAACATTGCTTTTTCATTGACAAATTTATTATCTAATTCAACATATCCATAGTCTAATACTTTGCTTCCATAATACTTATATAAATAAGGTAACGTCCAAATGGTTACAGTATTTTTCTCTTGTTCATAATCAAAACTTATATTAAATGCTTTTTCCAGTCCTTCTGTTGAAATATATAACACACCATTAATCGCTTTTACTGGATTTTTCATATAGACATATTCATAGTCACTGTTTGATTTTGTTAAATCTAATTTATATATTTTTGTCTGCCCTAATTCAAAATTTGCTACCTCATTTTCACTTCGTATATAGCATTTACTTTGTTCCTCTGATTTGGCACTATATTCCCCATTATAGCTTTCATAGCCAAAATAGGTTGCAATTTCTTTAATCGGTGCATAGATGGTACCATCGTTTTCAAATACCAATAAACTTTTTAATTTTTCATTCGCTTGCCCATCTAGTGTCAGTTTCATAACCGTACTTTTTATATACATCAAATAACTAACAATCGCTATGATAATCATGAATACTAAAACAATAGCAACTAATATGATGGTTGTTGTCCTCTTTTTTTTCTGTTCTTCTTTATTTTGAAAACTCTCCTCAATTAGATTCATTTTATATACCTCCATTATTTGATATATCCATAGTTTCGATAAAATTCTTGTCGAAAATTTGCTAAATTATCAGCCTCTATTTCTATTTTAACCCTTTCCATTAAATTAGTCAAGAACCTTAAATTATGAAT
>CAOKVW010000011.1 GCA_948472955.1 uncultured Clostridium sp.
CGTAGATGGTTCCCCAGTTGCCGCTGGCGATGGCGAAGGAGCCAAAGATGGTTCCGTAGATGGTTCCCCAGTTGCCGCTGGCGATGGTGAAGGAGCCAAAGATGGAACCGCAGTTGTTTCCTTAGGTTCTTCAGGTGCCGCAGTTGAAGACACAGTAGGTACCACAGGAGCTGTTACAACTGGAACGTAAATGGTCTGTTCAAACGTCTCATTTTTTGCCTTATACCATATAGTTATAGGGAAAAAACCATTTTTTGCTACCACTTTTTTGGCAGCTTTAATCTTATAGTTTTTCAATTTATGCTTTTTCCCACTTTGATACTCTCCCATGACCACAAGGCCATTTCGGCAAAGCTTTTCTGAAAAAGCTGATTTGTTTGTCAAAACAAATTTAATTTGTTTTACATCAAGGTCGGTCATATAATCGACCTTTACGTAGGCTTTTTTGGATTTCCCATTCAACCGAAGAATTACTTTTTTCGTGCCTTTTTTGGAAGGAACGATAGGTTTGCCAAGTTGGCTCTTTTTCAAAGAAAAATTAACGGCTTTCCCATTAATCTTAACATTGATTACCTTTTTGGCGAGCCGCTTAGAAAAGTCAACCCCCTCTGGCAAAGAACCTTTGGTATTAACTGTAATTACCGATGCTTTTGCTTTTGTTTTCGCTTGGGCAATGCCTGTATTAACAGGACTTACAAGAACCGCCGATATAGAAGCCAAAGCTACTAACCGGCAAAATTTTTTTCTTTTCATATTACGTACCTCCTTTTTTTTGTTCAACTATGAAAAAAAATTTATATAGAACCGTATCGGTTTACTTTAATTATACTAAAATTCTCTACAAATGTCAATTTTTATGTGAATTACAACCATAAATAACAAACATAGCATAAAAACAAAAGCAAAATATAAAAAAATAGCCCCTATTATTAGACAAATTCTCTAATAATAGAAACTACTTAAATACCAATTCAATTACTTTTTCAACTTTAAAGCACGTAAACTATTAACAACAGCAAGAACAGAAACGCCAACATCAGCAAAAACAGCTTCCCACATAGTAGAAAAACCCAAAGCACTTAAAAGTAAAACAGCAATTTTAATAGAAATAGCAAAAATAATATTTTGTTTAACAATGCACATGGTTCTTTTAGCAATTTGAAGGCTATCCACTATTTTAGAAGGTTCATCTGTCATAATAACCATATCAGAAGCCTCAATAGCACTATCTGCACCTAATCCACCCATTGCGATACCAATATCAGAAAGAGCTAAAACAGGAGCATCATTCATACCATCTCCTACAAAAGCCACCTTCCCTTTTCGTGTTTTTTCTTTCATAATCTCCTCTAATTTTTCTGCTTTATCTTGTGGTAATAATTCCGTATAAACAACATCGATGTCTAAAGTTTTTGCCACTTTTTCGCCAACTGCTTTGCGGTCTCCTGTTAGTAGGACAATTTTTTTTCTATATTTCGTCTTTAAATTCTGGATGGCTTGCTTAGCATCAGACTTTATTTTATCGGCAATAACAATATATCCCGCGTACTTTCCATCAACTGCTATATATAATATGGTTCCAATTTCATCACATTTGGTGTACGCAATGTGTTTTTCAAGCATCAATTTTTCATTACCAATTAAAATAGTTTTTCCCGCTACATTAGCCAAAACACCTAAACCGGATAATTCCTCTGTTTTAGCAATTAAAGTAGAATCAATCTCTTGTTGATAGGCTTTCTTTAAAGATAATGCAATTGGATGATTCGAAAAACTCTCTGCATGAGTGGCAAGTTTTAATAATTCGTCTTGTGACATTCCGATTGCTTCTATCTTTTCAACCTCAAAAGTTCCCTCTGTTAAAGTTCCTGTTTTATCAAAAACAATGGTTTCTGTATGAGACAAGGCTTCTAAATAATTACTACCTTTTACTAAGATACCAGCCTTAGAAGCACCTCCTATTCCACCAAAGAAACCTAAGGGAATAGATATGACTAAAGCACAAGGACAAGACACAACCAAAAATGTCAAAGCTCTATAGAACCAATCAACAAAGGTAGACCAACCTAAAAATAGAGGAGGAACGGTAGCTAATAAAACTGCTATGATAACCACAATAGGAGTATAATATTTAGCAAATTGATGAATAAAGTTTTCAGATTTTGATTTTTTACTACTTGCATTTTCAACTAAATCCAATATTTTGCTAACAGTGGATTCTCCAAACTCTTTGGTAACTTCTACTGTCAACAAACCAGTTTGATTGATACAACCACTTAAAATGTTATCTCCGGGTTGAACCTCTCTTGGAAGAGACTCACCAGTTAAACTAGAAGTGTCCAAAGAGGAAGAGCCTTCTATAATGGTTCCATCTAAAGGTACTTTTTCTCCTGGTTTGACAAGTATCTTATCCCCAATTTTTACCTCTTCTGGGGAAACTTGAAGAATTTCATCCTTGCGTTTTATATTGGCAAAATCTGGTCGAAGATTCATTAAACTGGCAATGGATTTTCGAGATTTATCAACTGCATAATCTTGAAACAGTTCGCCTATTTGATAAAATAACATAACAGCTACTGCCTCTGGGTATTCTCCAATGGCAAAAGCACCTATGGTTGCAATTGCCATCAGAAAGTGTTCATCTAAAACATTTCCTTTTATTAAATTTTTGATAGCTTTCCAAACAATTTCTGCTCCTACGATTAGATAACTAATCATATAAAGAATATTAGAAATCCAAGTATTTCTAAAAGAAATGAAAAACGAAATTAAAAATAATATGAGAGAAATTGAAATTTGTATTACACTTTTTTTCATGCGAATCCTTCCTTTCAAATTTTGTGTTCTATATGTTCCATTCCCACCTCAAATAATTGCTTGACATGGTCATCGTCTAACATATAATAGACTTCTTTTCCTTGCTTTCTGCATTTTACAATACCACTTCTTCGAAGGGTTCCCAATTGATGAGAAATAGAAGATTTGCTCATATTTAAAACATTAGCAATATCACATACACACATCTCATTTTGGTCTAAGGCAAAAAGTATCTTGGTTCTTGTGGTATCTCCTAATATTTTAAAAAATTCAGCTAACTTATTCAATAAATTCTCATCTATCATATTGTTTAAAGTGTCATTTACAATATCTTGATGAATGATATTGCAATCACATATAAATTCATTTCTGGACATTTGTTGCCTCCTTTTCTATAAGATATTCTTATGACAATTGAATGGTTACTCAACTGTAATCTTATTATAGTTGAATAAGTACTCATCTGTCAATAGTTTTTTTAATAAAGTTTTTAAATCAAAATATAAATTATGTAAATTATTAAAAATGATTGACAAAATTCCAGAAAAAAGCTAAAATAATAATATTGGAGAAATAAAAAAAGGGGTGATGGATTTGCTAAAAATTTATAATACCAATATGGAAACGAACAAAACCGAAGAAATCAAAGAGTTTAAAAAAGGAGCTTGGATTAATTTAGTAAATCCGTCGGAGAACGAGATAAAAAAAGTATGCGAGAGTATCCAGATACAAGAGGATTTTATTAGAGATGCTTTAGACTATGAGGAAAAAGCAAGAATTGACTATGAAGAAGATGACAATACAACACTTTTTGTAGTGGATGTTCCGATTATAGAAAAAAATGAAGATAATGATATATACACGACTATGCCTTTGGGAATGATTGTAGTAAGAGATGATTTTTTTGTGACGGTATCTTTAAAGAAAAATAAAATAATAGAAGATTTTGAAAAAAAGAAGATAAAGAATTTCCAAACCTATCGAAAAACAAGAGCTATTTTTCAAATTTTGTATTTGAATTCATCTTATTATTTGAATTACCTAAAACAAATTAATAAGGAAACAGAAATAGCAGAATATATCTTAAAAAATTCAATGAAAAATAAAGAACTTTTAAAATTATTGAGTTTGGAAAAAGGTCTTGTGTATTTTACAACCTCTTTAAAGTCAAATGAACTTGTCATGGAAAAAACAATGAGAGGCAAAATTATAAAATTATACGAAGAAGACGAAGAAATACTAGAAGATGCCATTACAGAGAATAGACAAGCGATTGAAATGGCGCAAATTTATAGTAACATATTAAATGGAACAATGGATGCCTATGCTTCTATTATTTCCAATAATCTAAATGGAGTGATGAAATTTTTGACATCAATAACCATTGTACTTGCTGTTCCAACTATGATTTCTAGTTTCTGGGGAATGAATGTTGGATTGCCATTTCAAAATAGTCCTTTCGGATTTGTTGTGATGATATTAGTGTCTGTTATATTAACCTTGTTGGTAACTTGGTGGCTAAAGAAAAAAGATATGTTGAACTAAGAACAGGGACACGGGGACGTAGATAATGTCCCTTTTTTTTATAACTTGAAATAAAAAGCAAAAAAAAAGGGACATTATCTACGTCCCCGTGTCCCTAAAATTCAGGACCTACAATATTTTGGATTTTTTCCAATTGAACTTTTAAATTCTGGTATAGTTCTTGAGAAACAGGAGGTTCTGTACCATCATGGAGAGCAGTTTCGTATTTACTGATTATTTTTTCAATGTCTAATAATTTCATACTTTTGCTTTTAGAAGCGGTGTCTTTATACATGTAAAGGGGAATATAATCGGCTTTATCAATGCTGATTTTGCCGTCAAGATGCTTGGTTATTTTCAAATTTAATATAATTGAATTTCTAGTATTTTCAGCGTTTTGGTCACAGATAAAGTTGCCTAAAGCATAAATAACAAAACCATCTTTTTGCGTTCCGTCTTCTAAAGTTATTGTCCTTTTTTCCATAGGTTCTAATACATGAGGATGATTTCCTAAAATAATATCTACACCATTTTGAAATAGGAAATCGGCTAGTTCTTCTTGCTCTGGGCTTGCAGTGGTTTTATATTCCGTCCCCCAATGCATACAAGCAACGATTATATCCGGCTCGTCCTTTTTGGCGTTTTCAAGGTCCTTTTTGATGACATCTTTATCAATTAAATTAACACAAAATTCTTGACCAGCAGGAACAGGAATTCCATTGGTTCCATAGGTATAATTGACAAAGGCAATTTTGACACCTTTTACATTTTTAAATAAAATTTTATCTCTATCTTTTTGACTCTGATAAGTACCTAAATGAGAAATATCAGCGTCATTTAAAACATCAATCGTTCTAGAAAGACCAGAAAAACCCATGTCTAAACAGTGATTTCCGGCAGTGGATATAACGTCAAGACCGATTTTTTTCAAGTCATAAGCTAGGTTATCAGGAGAATTGAAGGTTGGATAATTACTGTATCCTCGTTCTTTTCCTGCAAAAGTAGTTTCTAAACTTCCAATCGTAATATCTGTCATTTTCGTGTAACGATAAATATCCTCAAAAACATAAGAAAAATCATAATCGTCGGCTTCTGCCACATAAGCATCTAGATATTGCGTGTTATGACACATAATGTCACCAATAGCTGTCATGGTAAAAGTAGTATCCTTTTTTTCTTGCTCATTTTTTTCTTGGACTAAGGCTTCGGCTTCTGATATATGCTGTTGTATTTCTGCATCTACAGATTTTGCAAATTGTTTGCGTTGAATATAGTGATAGGTTTGATAGACAATGGTGATACACAATAACAAAACAAGAAGACCAATGGATAGAAAAGATAAATATTGAATCATTTTTCTATCTTGGTGTTCTTTATCAAAAACTTTGATTTTTCTGTTTCCTCTTCCTCTTTGATTTCTTCTCATATTAAATACCTCTTTTGGCAATTTTTCTAACAACAAATTATCACAAAAAATAAAAAATTTCAATAAATTGCATAATTTTAGAATAAAAACATATACTAATTAAAAATTAAATGATTTATTTTGAAGATGATAAAGGGGGGAAAACAGGTGAAGGTAATTGATAAGATAGCATTAGCACTAATTGTTATAGGTGCAATTAATTGGGGACTAATAGGAATTTTCAATTTTAATTTAGTGGGTGCCATTTTTGGAGATATGACTGTACTTTCGAGAATTATTTATGGACTAGTTGGTGTTTCTGGATTATGGGGAATTAAATTATTATTAGATGATTAAGAAAAAAAGGACCGGAATTAATCCAGGTCCTTTTTTAGGAGTTTTTCCCAGTACTCATTGTACTCCTTTGGTTTTATGCCAAATTCCGAATTTAAGCGGTCAAGAATTTCTTTACTGTTCCGTTTACCTCTTTTCCACCCATGAAGTTTATATTGGCGCGAAGGCTTTTTTCTAGGCATAATTTTCCTCCTTATTGAAAAACAAAATTTAAAGTATCCTTATCATTATAGCACAGATATTAAAAAAAAGCCACATTTCCTTGAAAAATCAATCTATATCATGTATAATACTAAAAGTTATAAGGAGGAGAAAACATGTTAAGTGCAAACGGAGTTACCGTTCGATTTGGGAAAAGAGTATTATTTGAAGATGTAAACATTCGCTTTGGAAAAGGAAACTGTTATGGAATCATTGGAGCGAATGGAGCAGGAAAATCAACATTTTTAAAAGTGTTATCAGGAGAAATAGAACCAAGCAAAGGAGATGTCAGTCTTGATAAAGGAGAAAGGTTATCCATTTTAAAACAAGACCACTTTGCCTATGAAGAATTTTCTGTTATAGACACGGTTATTATGGGAAACAAAGAACTTTATGACATTATGAAAGAAAAAGATGAAATTTATGCGAAACCAGACTTTTCAGAAGAAGATGGTATGAAGGCAGCGAAATTAGAAGAAAGATTTGCGGAATTAGACGGTTGGAATGCGGAATCAGATGCTGCCATGTTATTAAACGATTTAGGAATCATACCAGAAAATCATTATAAATTGATGAAAGAAATTGAAGCAAAAGATAAGGTAAAAGTCTTATTAGCACAAAGTCTATTTGGAAATCCAGATGTCTTATTATTAGACGAGCCTACCAACGACTTGGATTTGAAAAGTATTAACTGGTTACAAGATTTTTTAATGGATTTTGAAAATACCGTAATTGTCGTATCACATGATAGATATTTTTTAAACAAAGTATGTACTCATATTGCAGATGTTGACTTTGGAAAAATCAAGGTCTATCCAGGAAACTATGATTTTTGGTATGAGTCAAGTCAATTAGCATTAAAACAAGCCAAAGAACAAAACAAGAAAAAAGAAGAAAAAATCAAAGAATTACAAGATTTCATTGCCAGATTTAGCGCCAATGCTTCTAAATCAAAACAAGCAACGTCTAGAAAGAAAACTTTAGAAAAAATAGAACTAGATGAAATCAAACCATCCAATAGAAAGTATCCTTATGTGGATTTCAAGCCAGATAGAGAGCCCGGAAGAGAAATTTTACAAGTAAAAAATATTTCCAAAACAGTAGAAGGAGTGAAAGTTTTAGACAAGATATCCTTTGATGTGAAACAAGGAGATAAAATTGCCTTTTTGGCAGATAACGAAATTGCTAAAACTGTATTATTTCAAATTATTAGTGGAGAATTAGAGCCAGATGAAGGAAAATTAGTATGGGGAACAACCATTACGCAAAACTATTTTCCAAAAGATAATAACTATTTGTTTGATACCGATGAAGATGTGACGGAATGGTTAAGAAAGTATTCAAAAGACCCTGACGAAACTTATGTAAGAAGCTTTTTAGGAAGAATGTTATTTTCTGGTGATGAAGCTTTGAAAGAAGTTAAAGTTTTATCAGGAGGAGAAAAGGTAAGATGTGTTTTATCAAAAATGATGTTATCAGGCGCTAATTTCTTGATTTTTGATGAACCAACCAATCATTTAGATATGGAAAGTATTACATCTGTCAACGAAGGCATGAAGAAATTTATCGGAAATATCTTATTTACTTCACATGACCATGAATTAACACAAACGGTAGCGAATCGAATTATCGATATTAAGGAAGATGGTCAAGTGATAGATAGAGAGATTACCTATAACGAGTATTTAGGAGTAGAATAGAAATGTCCCCACTGGTTCCGGGAGTAAATGGGGACATCAAGGAGGATTAAAGTGGCAAGAGTTGATAAAATTAATTATTATTTGAATATTGCAGAAACCGTAGCAGAGCGAGGAACTTGCTTAAGAAATAATTATGGAAGTATTATTGTAAAAAATGATGAAATCATATCAACTGGATATTCTGGTGCCCCACGAGGCAGAAAAAATTGTTTAGATCTGGGTTATTGCATCAAAAGTGATATGCCAAGTGGTAAGGGATATGATAAGTGTAGGTCAGTTCACAGCGAACAAAATGCTATGCTTAGTGCAGCTAGAAAAGATATGATTGGTGCTACTTTGTATATGGTGGGGATTAATAATAGAAATGGGGAATATGTGACAGATAATTGGCCATGTACGTTTTGCAAGAGGATGTTGATTAATGCTGGTATCAAGGAAGTTGTGATGAGGGATACTAAAACAACTTATCGAATTGAACAGGTACAAGATTGGATTGAAGAAGATGATTCGTTGGAGTATTAATATTGGTGTGAAAATATGACAATTTATTTACAAACATTGAAATATGATGTTGTTTGTGGTATCTTATATATAGATATTTTTTATAAGAGAAGGGGAATCATATGGATAGATATAGAAATAACACAAAGAGACTTGCTTATATGAAGAAAGTTAGAGATTATTTTGATAAACAAATTAAAAAAGAAGAAGACAAACAAAAAAGAAAATTAACAAAAGAAGAACGAAAAGAAAACAGAAAAAAGAATAGAAAAATGGCAAAAATGGTGGCAATGCTTGCTACGTCTTTTGCTTTAGATATAGTTGGAGGAGCAGAGGGAAGGCATCTATTAGATTCAGGTCATACTATAGAGGTAGCAAATAAGAAAGAACATAGTGTTACAATTGATGACGAAAAAGTTGATGGAATAACAAGAATTACGAATGCAAGACATACATTTATAAACGGGATACATGTAGGTGAAGATGAATTAGAAGTAGCTAAAAATATAAATGGTGCTTTGGAAATTAATACTAGAGAGGACGTAAATAGACTACATGATAAACCAGAAGAAGTATCAACGTTTCTAAAAGCGTTACTGGCAGAAGAATATAATACTCTGAAAGATGGAGATGACTATCATGATAAAGAAGATATAACGAGTGATAATATAAAAGAGATACATCGACAAGAATATGAACTAAAAGAAGGGGAAACAAGAAGCTATAGTATTACAGAAGAAATAAATTCAAATAGACATAACTTAATAAGCATTACAATGAATAACAAAGATAACAAAGAGACAATTGTTAATTGGGAGTATGTGAAGACCTCTGGTAATGATTATGCAATAGCTCCAACTTTTCTTGGAGATAAACATGGAAAAGATGCAGTTGAATACAAAAGAGTAGAAAATACATTAGATAAACTCCTTCCTGTACTTGATAAAGGATTAGACTGGATAGATAAAGGAGCAAGAAAAGACCAATCTCAAGCTTTCTTTGAATCGATGTTGGAATATAAAAAATCTAAAATGAACAGAATTGCAACAGAACACATGCAAATGAAAGATGGTAAAATTTATTACAAAGAAGATTCAAAAGGAGATGACAGGACATTTGACCTTACTCATTAGGATGAAAGATAAAGTAAAAACTTTATCTTTTTTTAAATAAAGTAAAAAAACACTTGACCAAACCAATATGTAATCTGTTATAATAAAAAACGAATGAAATTTTAATAAAGGAAGGAAAAGAAATGGAAAAAATCATTAAAACAATAGCAGAAGAACTAAATATAAAGCCATCACAAGTAGAAAACACCGTAAAGCTAATCGATGAAGGGAATACGATTCCTTTCATTGCACGTTACAGAAAAGAGGTCACAGGAGGTTTAAGTGATGAGGTTTTAAGAGACTTAGGAGAAAGGCTAACCTATCTTAGAAACTTAGAACAAAGAAAAGAAGAAGTCATTAAATCCATTGAAGAACAGGGCAAATTAACCGACGAAATTTTGCAAGCGGTTGCAATCGCTAAGACGTTGGCAGAAGTGGAAGACATTTATCGTCCGTATAAGCAAAAAAAGAAAACCAGAGCAACGGTCGCAAAAGCAAAAGGATTGGAGCCATTAGCACAAATTATCATCGAACAAAAAGAGACAACACCAATCCAAGAAATTGCCAAAGAATATATCAACATTGACAAATTATCAGAAGAAGACAAGAAAAATAAAGACAAAGTAGTCAATAACGCAGAAGAAGCAATACAGGGGGCTTTGGACATCATAGCAGAAGATATTTCTGACAATGCAAAATATAGAAAAGAAATCAAAAGGCAATGCTACAGAGAAGGTTTGATTGAGACAAAAGCAGCCAATCCAGAAGAAAAATCAAATTATGAGATGTACTACGAATATAGCGAAGCTATTAAATATATTCCAAGCCATAGAATTTTAGCCATCAATCGTGGAGAAAAAGAGGAATTTTTAAAAGTAAAAATACAAAAGCCAGAAGACAAAATATTGGTGTACATACAAAGAGATACCATAAAAGGGGAAACGCAATTCACAACTATGTTAAAAGAAACGATTTTAGACAGCTTCAAACGATTGATTGAACCATCCATCGAAAGAGAGATTCGTAGTGATTTAACAGAAAAAGCCGAAGAAAAAGCGATTAAAGTATTTGGTCAAAATTCAAAACAATTATTATTAGGGGCACCCATTAAAGGGAAAACCGTTATGGGATTTGACCCGGCTTATCGAACTGGCTGTAAAATAGCGGTTATTGACGAAACAGGAAAAGTATTAGATTATACAACGGTGTATCCAACAGAGCCACAAAATGATGTAGTAGGGGCGAAAAGAGAACTTTTAAGATTGATTGAAAAAGATAAAGTCGATATGATAGCGATTGGAAATGGAACAGCTTCCAGAGAGTCAGAGATGTTTGTGGCAGATATGATAAAAGATGCGTCAAGAACCGTTCATTATGTGATTGTAAGTGAAGCGGGAGCATCTGTGTATTCAGCTTCTAAATTAGCAACCGAAGAATATCCAGATATTAATGTATCAATTAGAGGGGCTATTTCCATTGCCAGAAGATTACAAGACCCATTAGCAGAATTAGTAAAAATAGACCCAAAAGCAATTGGAGTAGGACAATATCAACATGATGTGAATCAAAAAAGATTGGCAGAGAGCTTAACAGGTGTGGTAGAAGACAGTGTTAATAAGGTAGGAGTGGATGTTAATACAGCGACACCATCGTTGTTATCTTATGTATCAGGAATTAACAATTCTATTGCTAAAAACATTGTAAAATATAGAGATGAAAATGGAAAATTAAAAAATAGAAAGCAATTATTAAAAGTTCCGAAACTTGGAAAAGTAGCTTTTGAACAATGTGCTGGCTTCTTAAGAATTTTAGATGGAGATAATCCACTCGAAATTACAGCCGTTCACCCAGAGAGCTATGAAGCAACAGAAAAATTATTAGCTAATTTAGGATTTGATAAAAAAGATTTACAAGATAAAGAAAAACTAGAAGGATTGCGCCAAAAATTAAAGAGTGTGAATGTAGAGGCTATGGCAAAAGAATTAGAAATTGGTGAGATGACATTATCCGATATTATTGACGAGTTATCCAAACCAGGTAGAGACCCTCGTGAAGATATGCCAAAACCTATTTTAAGAAGCGATGTTTTAAAACTAGAAGATTTGAAAGAGGGTATGGTGTTAAGCGGAACGGTTAGAAATGTGATTGATTTTGGTGCTTTTGTGGATATTGGCGTAAAGCATGATGGATTGGTACATATTTCTGAAATGAGCGATAAGTTTGTTAAGAATCCGTCAGAGATTGTTTCTGTGGGAGATGTGGTAAAAGTTAAAGTGATTAAAATTGATAAAGAAAGACAAAAAGTGGGGCTTTCTATGAAAGTTTAGACAGGGGACAATTGGGGACGTTTCCTTTTGCTCCTTTTCCCTCCAGTGGGGATATCTATTATTATTTCACTGGCACATTCGTCATTTTATAAAATAATAGATAGTCCCGCCCCCCGCAAAAGGAGCAAAAGGGAAACGTCCCCAATTGCTCCTTGCTTATTTTTCTAACAACCAATCAATTATATTTTTGTGAATAATGCCATCTTTTGAGAAATCAGCTTTATCCAATGAAAGAACATATTTTGGATAATTATCGTTTATTTCTTTAAAAGCCCCAAATTCTCGACTTTGAACTTTATCGCTTTCTAATAAATAGGCTACTTGAAAATATAGTTTTTCATCTGTTTTTGTTGCCATAAAATCGATTTCTCCGTTTTTTGTTTTTCCTATATAAACATCATATCCTCTTTGTAACAATTCATTATATATAACATTTTCAATCGCAAAGCTCTTATTTATCTCAAAATTATGGTTCTTTATTTGGGCAATTCCTAAATCTGTCATATAGTATTTATTCAGAGTTTTTAAAATTGCTTTTCCATGTATATCATATCGATATATTTTTTTTATCATTAAGGCTTTGCATAAGGCATCCAAATACATATATAAGGTTTCTGTTGATACAGATTTCCCCTCATTTTTCAAAAAGTTGATAACATTTTCAGCAGAAAATTGGCGCCCTGTAGTATCTACAATATATTGTAATAATAAATCAAACAGAACCGTGTTTTTTAATCCTAACCTTTCTACTACATCTCTTAATATAATAGAATCAAATACACTATGTAAATAATCTTTTATGTTACTTTCATCTGTAAATTGAGTTCTGTTAGGAAGTCCTCCCCATTTAACAAAATCCCAAAAAGATTCTTCTGATTTGCCTTCCTTATGAGTAAGTTCTATAAATTCTTTATAGCTTAATGGGTAGATATTAAATAGTACATATCTTCCAGATAGAACGGTTGATAATTCATTGGATAATAGTTTACTGTTAGAACCAGTAATGAAAATACTTATATTATCTATGGATGCTCTTAAGGAATTTATGACATCTTCAAATTTTTCTACTTTTTGAATTTCATCTAAAAACACGTAATATTTTTTATCATCTACTATTTTTCCTTTAATATAGGTATTTAATTTTTTATAATCTTGTAGTTCTTCAAATTCGATTAGTTCGAAATTCACATATATAATATGTTTTTCATCTATTCCCTTTTCTCTTAATTCTTGAATAATTTGTTTTAATATGACTGATTTTCCACATCTTCTTATTCCAACTAATATTTTGATAAGATCACTATCATAAAAACCTCTTATTCTTGATAAATATATTTCTCTTTTTAACATTTTCATCACCAATTATTATTATAATTGAATATTTTATATTTGTCAAGTTATTTCGAAAAACAGAAATAACTTTTTGTTTTTCGAAAAATATTTCTTATATTCGAAATTTTTTGACTTTTTTCGTAATAAATTAAATAAAAAGGAGCAAAAGGAAACGAACCTAAAGGCATAACTTATCTGTACGCATTAAAATGCTACAGCTAAGAAATCCCCAATTGCTCCTAAGGCTTTAATGCTGTAATTGGTACAACATATACGCCATCTGGTCTTTTATATGCTGCATTTGATAGTCCACAAATTACACAAAGAATAGATGGTGATTTCCCCTTTTCTTTTTCAATTGATTGCTTTAGATTAACTAGATTTTTAGCGGCTTTTTCAATTTGCTTTGCACCTAATTTTATTTCAAAAGCACACCATTCTCCATTTTCTAATTCTATGATACTATCTATTTCTCTATTTTGATAGTCTTGATAATGATAACATTTTGCATGAAAGGTATCAGCATATACTTTTAAATCTCTTTCTACCATAGCTTCAAACAAAAAGCCAAATGTTTCTAAATCATTAATTAATTTTTCTTCTTCTGATATATTTAATAAACTACATGCAATCGATGGATCTGCAAAATGTCTTTTTTCTGATTGTTTCACTCTTACCTGAGAACGAATATTAGAAGAAAATGGTTCATCATTGTCTAATAAATATAATCTGTTGAATGCATCTAAATAGGAGGCTAATGTATCTATATCTATATCTTCATTATCAATTTCGTTTATGTCTTTTTTTAATGTCATATTAGATGCTGTAGTGCTCTCATTTCTAGCTAATGATTTTAACAGTAATCTTACTTTATGTTTGTCTCTATTTATTCCGTCTAATCTAGTCAAATCATCATCAATTATTAAGTCCATATATGTTTTGACTGCTTCACCAGCATCTTTAGCATTGTAATCCAAATTTCCAGGCCATCCACCTCTAATTATTAATCTAGCAATATTTCTTAAATCAACTTCTCCTGTTAACTTTTGTTTTATATTATCCTTGCATAATTCTTGCAGAGAAACATCTCCACTAGAATCTCCTGATTCGAATAAACTCATGGTTCTTAAATAAATTTTACCATATCTTCCTGCTCCACTATGTGCTATTCCTTTTCTATTCGGTGTAGAAGAACCTGTTAAAATATATTGCCCTTTTAATCCTGTTTTATCAACATCTGCTCTAATTTCATCCCATAAATTTGTAGCTTCTTGCCACTCATCAATTAATTTGGGTTTTTCACCCTCTAAAATTAAAGATGGGGATATTTGAGCTAATTCAACATTATTAGATTTTTCGCCTGTAGTTCTATGTAAAAGTACTTCGCTATTAGAATGATAACGCCCAGCCCAGGTTTTTCCACAATATTTTGGTCCTTCTATACATACAGCTCCAAATAACTTTAAATAATGTTCTATCTTATCATCTACAATTCTTTTTTTATAGTTATTTATATTCATAATTTGTATCCTCTTTTTCTTTTAATTTCTAATAATATTTTACATCAATCCGTGATATTTGTCAATTTCATTCCGTGATTTTTGCTGATTTTAATCCGTTATTTTTAGTGTTTTTATTCATTTGAAAAACAGCCTTTTTCTTCATTTTTACAACGTCTATGGCTTTAATGCTGTAATTGGTACAATATTTAATAGTTTTAATCGACACTTTTTAAGAAATCTGTTGTGCAAAAAAAATAGCTTAACATTTGTCATCAAGTATTAAGCTATTTAACTTTTCATCTAAACTTAAAGTCTAGGTATTGGCATAACACCTCAAATATCTATATTTAGTATAGCGTTTTTGTACGATAAGTCAATCAAAATATAAAAATTTCTTTTTATATTTATATAACTATTATATGCAAAATTGAGATTATTATTTTGCATTATAGGTTCAAATATTTGCTCAAATAACTTATTAAAGGGATATGGGGATGTAGTTATAATATTCTTTTTTCCTTGTTACATTTCTATTTCCTTCTTTCTGAACTTGTTCCAAAACGGAACAAGTTGAATTTTTGTCTAATTCTTGCTCATTATAAATATTATTTATATGTTTTATAATAGCTGGTCTTTGTACATCAAATAATTTTGCTATTGCATTTACGTTTAACCAAACATTTTCATCTTGTAAAATAACAGCTATATAATTATAGAATAATCTTTTATTAAGTATTTTAAAGAGTTGCCAAAAGGTCTGCCTTCAATGGAACCCAAAGGAGGAGTTCCGATGTTTGTATAAATTAAAATAAAAAGCACAAAAAAAGGGACATTATCTACGTCCCCATGTCCTATCGACACTTTTTAAAAATTTGTACTGTGTCAATGTAGCAGTCAGCAAAAGGAGCAAAAGGAAACGTCCCCAATTGCCCCTTCTTCTGATATATTTAATAAAATCAAGAAAATATATTGATTTTAGATAACAAATATGTTATCATATAAATATAATATAGAAGGAGCAATAATATGTATAATGTATTCTTTTACAAAGATAAAAATGGGAAGAGTGAAATAGAAGAATATTTGTTGAAATTACAAAAAAAGAAATTGAAAAAGCAAAAAGATATTTACAAGATTTTAAAAAGAGGAGTGATAATGATGGAGAATAAACCTTATACATCTTGGAAAGAGATTAGAAAAGAACTTGCTATTAGTCCAGAACAAGAAGCAGAAATACAACTTGAAAGAGATATTATTGAGGCAATCATTGAAGCAAGAAAAAAGAATAAACTTACGCAAAGAGAGTTGAGTGAAAAAAGTGGAATAAAACAACCTGTGATTGCTAGAATTGAAAAATATGCTAATTCTCCACAAACTAATACACTTATCAAACTACTATATCCAATGGGATATACAATAAGAGTGGTTCCTTTAGAAGAGGCGGAAGCAACTGAATAATATATTTGGGGATGATTTTTTCCTCCGTACCTAAAGGTATTACTTATCTGTAAGCTTGCTTAATGCTCGCACAGCTAAGGGCATCCCCAAAATCATTGCCCAAAATCATCCCCATGTCCCTATTTTTCTAGCAACCAAATATAACCATCAATCCTCTTTGTAACAATTCATTATATACAATATTTTCAATCGCAAAGCTCTTATTTATCTCAAAATTATGGTTCTTTATTTGGGTAATTTCTAAATCTGTCATAATTTTATATTTGTCAAGTTATTTCGAAAAAACAGAAATAACTTTTTCTTTTTCGAAAAATACTTCTTGTATTCGAAATTTTTTGACATTTTTTCGTATAAATTAAAATAAAAAGCACAAAAAAAGGGACATTATCTACGTCCCCATGTCCTAAGAAACAACTTTGCAAAAGTGTAGCAGTCAAGAAAAGGAGCAAAAGGAAACGTCCCCATGTCCCCTATTTATATTTTTCTTGAATAGTTTTAATTTCGTCGTAGTCATTTCTCAAAATGTTCAAAAACACATCTGTCAGTTCTGGGTCAAACTGTGTACCTTTACATCTTTCGAACTCTGCCATAACCGTATCTAAAGGTAGGGAATCGCGATAAGTTCTTTTTGATGTCATGGCATCGAAACTATCTGCAATGGCAGCGATTCTAGCCAAATAAGGAATCGCCTTACCTTCTAACTGACTAGGATAACCATGTCCATCATATCTTTCGTGATGATGTTTTACAATGGGAATCATATCTTTAAAAATAGATGCTGTTGATAAGATGTGAGCTCCAATGGATGGGTGATTTTTGATTTCGGAATATTCATCTTCGGTTAATTTGCTTTCTTTTAATAAGATGCTATCAGGAACTCCTATTTTTCCGATATCATGGAACAATCCACCAATTTTTAAAAGTCGTAATTCTTCTTCTGATAAATTTACTTTTTTACCAATTAACACTGAAAATTCAGAGACTCTATCAGAATGACCTCTTGTATAAGTGTCTTTTGCTTCTACGGTATAACGTAATGTTTCAATGCTTTCTAAATAAGCGTTTTCTAATTCCTTGTTTATTTTTTTGATTTCGTTCATTTGAGCAATTGATTTGATACCAGACTCTATTAGTAATAATAGCTGGTCAAACTTATCACCCTTTTCGCAATATCCTTGAATATCAAGTTTTTTAATGGTTTCTAAAGGAGGTGCCAAGTCTTTATGACCAGTTAATAAAAGAATGTATAATTCTTTATTAAATTTTCTGATTTCTTCTACTACTTGGTCGCCATGAATGGGAGTCATAATAAAATCTAAAATCATTAGGTCAAAATGTTCATTTTTTGCTTTTTCGATTGCTTCCATAGGGTCGGTAACACCGATAAATCTATAGCCGGACCTTTTTAAGAAGATAGATAAGGAGTCAATAATGCCTTCTTCGTCATCTACAATCATGATTTTATAATTATTATTTTCATTTGTATTTGAATTTTGTATTCCTTTTCTCATATTAAACCCTCCTTAATGACAATTAAATTAGGTGTTTTCCACATTATATTAATAAAAAGTGGAAAAAGCAAGTGGTTTAATAAAAAAAGCTGATTTTGGGGACGGAGGAAAAAATCATGATAGCATATCAGAGCTTTATCATGATTTTTTCCTCCGTCCCCAAAATCATGACAAAGGTAAAATAATATGAAAAGTTGTGCCTTTTCCTTCCTCTGAATCCACAGTTATAGAACCATTAAAATGGGCTCGAATCGTAGAGTAAGACATATATAAACCAAGTCCAGTACCGTTTTTGCCTTTTGTAGTAATCATTTCTCTAAACAATTTATCTTTCACTGATTTTGGCATACCAGTCCCATAATCTTTAACTGAGATGACTAAATGGTTATCATCTTTGGCAACGATTAAATCTATATTTTGTTCTGGTTTTCCAGCATAAGCTTGGATAGAATTAGACACCATGTTATTAATAACTTGTACAAGACTATTGACATCGCCGTGAATCACGGTGTTTTCATCTGTTTTCATAGAGATATTTAAGTAAACAATAGCATTTTTTAATTCATGTTTCATTAAAATATTAATTCTTTTTAGTAATTCTCCCACGGTAAAGGAAATATCTTCTTCATTGGAAAGAGTAACAGCTTGTCCCTTTACAGCAGTGATAATATCTGACATATATTCTGTATGAGCTTTGATTTTAGAAACCCAATTTTGCATATCTTGGGCAATTTCATGGTGGTCTTGACTCGTTACTTCTGGGTCTTCAATGGAGGTATCATATTCTTTGATTAAATCAGTTAAACCTTCTGCTGCACCAGATATAGACATGATAGGGGTTTTTAGGTTATGGGCAATTCCTCCAATTAATTGTCCAAGTGAAGCTAGACGCTCTCTTTCCATTAGTGTTTCTTGATTGTCGTGTAGTTGTTCTACGTTATATTTGGTTTGCTCTTGTATTTTATTATAAGAAATAATCAAATTTCCAAATTCGTCATTGGAAGTAAGAGCAAGAGGTCTCATAACACTAGTATCTGTATTTTTTGTCATATCCATAAAGCTATCAGAGATAATATTAATATCATTTGATAAAGATTCTGCAAATAATGTTAATATGACGATATTAATGATTACTAAAATCAAGAAGGCAATGGAAAAATAAATCAATACATCAATGGATAGAATGCTAAAATAAATTCCAATCATGCAATCAGTACCATTAATATCAACATGAATGGTAGCTCCTTGACAATCAATGCCATAATATTCATAGACTCTGCCATCATTTTTAGGAGATAATTCATTCAAGTATTTATTGAAAAAGTTACTAAATTCAATTTCTTGCCCATTTTTATCAAAATAAAGATTATTGTTAGTTCTGATAAAAAAGAAATCATTCTCATTTAATAAATTTAGCGTATCGGCTTTTTCCAATAAATCAGCTACACTTGAAAAAGTATGATAGGCTTTAAAATAATGTAAACTATTGTGGTAGGTCTCAAAAAGAGAGTTTCCTGTTTTTACAGAAACAAGAGAGTATCCTAACAAAGAGGTAAATAGCACGGAGATTAGGATTAAAGGAAGAATGTTAAAGAACAGTCTTTTCTTTAATGTGGATTTTTTGATACCAGACATATTGTCATAAGGAAGCTTGACTAATATTTTTTTAAACACATTACAAGTATAAATAAAAACAGAAGTTACAAATAAAGTCATTAAAGAAACGACTAGTATAAATAGTTTTAGCGTTGTGATACTAAATTGATGAATGGTATAAGCATGGATTACCGTAAGGGCAATGCTAGGAATAACAATGTTTAAAACCAGAATGGAGTATGGAGTGGTGAATAATTTATTTCTTACATAGTTAATTTCCTGGATAGAATAATGATGAGGATTTTTTAGTAAATCGCTGTATTTAATTAAAAATCTAGTTTTCCAAAAGGTAACAATGGCAAAAATGGAAAAAACGGCAAATGCAATGGATAACACTTGTGTCATATAATTGGTGTTTTCTACCTCTACCTGAAAGTTTGTAGCATACGTACCTTTAGGGTAGTTTAAAATAGCAGGAATTAAAAAGTAATAAACAACAGTCAATACAATTAACCCTAAAGTAAGGGCTAATAATAGTTTTAACTGAATTTTGTATTTTTCTAATATCTGTTTCACAAGATAACCTCCTTTTATAGTATTACAAATTATTTTAAAAAGTTTATTATATTTTTTCTAAAGCAAATATTTTTTCCTACGCAAATAATCCATAATTTTTTCAATATATTCGGTCGTAATTTCAGGCCACTCAAAATTCAACTTTTCCAAACAAGAATTAGTATACCAGTTTTTTTGATTAACAGTAGAACGAAAAGAAAGTCCTAAAGTATCATCTAAATCATTTACAATTCCCTTTAAAATATTCTCTTCTGGATGTTGGTTGGATAAAGCAACAATTTTTTGTTTAAAATCATTACCAGAAAGAATTTCGGTAGAAAAGCCAAAAGTTTCCAATATTTCTAACAAGTCAGAGACACGGATATAATTTTCGTTAAATAAATGAAAAACATAACGAGTTGTCTCAACATTGAAAATTAATTGAGAAATAGCCTTTGCACAATAATCAACAGGGGTAAATTCTAAAAATTCACTTACCATAGTATTGGGCAAAATATGATATTTTAAAATCATCATTAAAATATTGTAAAAGGCATTTGCCTCAAAATTTTGTTGAAAACTACCATCATCATATCGACTTGTCAAGTTTCCAACGCGTAAAATAGTGGCATTAAGACCTTCTAGCGTTTTTTCATAGATTGACTTTTCAGCTTCAAATTTAGTCTGAATATAGACATTTTCGTTGTATTGTTGACCAATGTAAAAGTTATTTTCATCAAAATGATTAAAGTTCTTTTGGTGATTTACTAAATAATTTCCAGAAATACCAAGAGTGGAAATATGAACCAATTCTAAATCATATTTCATACATAGGTCAATAAGATGTTCTACTACGTCTACATTAATTTTTTTAAATTGTTCGTATTCTCCATAATATTTAACATTAGCGGCAGTATTGACAGCCAAGTCGATGGATTGTGCCAATTCTTTATATTGACTAGCAGACAAACCAAAACGTGGCTTTGTAATATCAGAGTCAATGACATCGATTCGATTGAAAGGAAGCTTTTTGTTAAAATAAAAGCGATATAAATCAGAAAGTCTTTTGGTAGCATTTTCATCATTTTTGTGACGGACAATACAAGTAATATGACTGTCGCTGTTTGTTAGTAGCTCTTTTAATAAATGAATGCCTAAATAACCAGTACAACCTAGTAAAAGAATATTAGAATAGTGTTTTTTCGTAAATTGTAGGATGCTTGGATGTTGGTTAAAACTATAATTTACATTGGTTAAATAAGAAACATCGATTTCTTCTGTTTTTTCTTGCTTGTTATGTTCAATCAATTGTGCCAGATTTTGAATGGTTCGATTTTGATAAAAATCTTGTGTATTTAACTGGTAGTCATATTCTAACATTTTTGTTTGAATACGAATGATATCAAGAGAATCAATGTGATAATCAAAAATATCATTTTCAATTCCTATTTTAGAAATCGATAAGCAAGTTTTAAAAATAGAACATAAATCTTTTTCTATTTTAGTGGAAGGTTTTACATATTTGGTGGCAATGCTAATGTCTTTTAAATTAGGTTCTGGCAAAGCTTTGCGGTCTACCTTATGGTTGAAAGTTAAAGGAATGTTATCAATGGCTACAAAATAATTTGGAATCATATAGTGTGGCAAAATATCAACTAAATATTTTTTCAATTCTGCGGTATCTATTTCATCTTGAGAAACATAGTAGGCACATAAATATTTTTTTTCGTTTTTATCCATTTTATCAATGACAACACATTTATCGATTCCCTCAAAGGTTAAAATATGATTGCTAATATCATCTAATTCTACACGATAACCTCGTATTTTTACTTGATGGTCTTTTCGTCCTAAACACACAAGTTCACCGTTTGCTTTCCAATAACCTAAATCGCCAGTTTTATAAATGATATCATCTCCATAGGGATTGGGTACAAAGGCAGTGTTCGTTTTTTCAGAATCATGATAATAACCACAGCCAACGCCATCTCCACCAATACAGATTTCTCCCACTAATCCAATTGGTTGTAAATGCTGATTATCATTTAAAATATAAATTTGTGTATTATGAAGGGGCTTACCAATGGTAATAAAACTACTATTGGTAACATCTTTGATAGTAGAGTAAACGGTAGTTTCTGTCGGTCCATATAAGTTGAAGATATTAGCTTTTGTGTGTTCTTGTAATTTGTGTAATAGAGTGAGAGGAAGCGGTTCTCCCCCTAATATAAATTCTTTTATCGTAGATAACGCTTTTACGTAAGTTGTATCAGAAAATAGTAATTCCACTCTAGAAGGTGTTGTTAAAAGTTTTGTAATGCCATGTTTTTGAAGGATATGGCTTAACAATTTTGGACTTTTATTTTCCAATTCGTCAGCAATAACTAGAGTTAATCCAGATAACAAAGTGGGAAATAATTCAAAAACAAAAATATCAAAACACACCGTGGTAACCGATAATACTTTATTGTTAGGAGAAAAGGTATAATCTAAGTGTTGTTGCATACTATTTACAAAATTTAAAACATTATCATGTCGAATGGTTACAGCTTTTGGAATACCAGTAGAACCAGAGGTATACATGATATAGCAAGGCTTGCTAGGAGAGATAGAAAGGTTTGGATTTTCTATTTTTTTATTAAAAGTCAAGTTCTCATAAGTAATACAGGTTCCTGAATAATTTATTTTTTGGTAAAATTTTTGGTTCGTTATTAGTATTTTTGTGTCACTATTTTCTAACATGAATTCAATTCGTTCTATCGGATATTCTGGGTCAATTGGTAGGTAGGTATGACCAGATTTCAAGATGGCTAAAATGGTAACAATCATGCTAACAGAACGATTGAGCGAAAAAGCAATGATGTCAGTAGAAATATTTTGTTCGATTATCTTTTGGGCAAGAAAATTTGCCTTTTGATTCAATTCTTCATAAGTGTAAGAGATGTTTTTGTCTGTAACAGCAATGTGTTTGGGATATTGTTGTACGATTTTTTCGAATTCTTTTACAAGGTTTGATGATTTATTATATTTGGTTTTTGTGTCATTAAAGGTTTTTAGTAATAATTTTTTTTCAGAAGCAGAGATGATTTCTAATTCTTCTATGGCAGTATCAGGCTGTTTTAAAGCTTGACGAATTAGACCTAAAATACGTTGATGCATTAAATGAATGTCTTCGGTTGAAAAAAGGTCTGTTAAAAAATCGTAATGTATAGATAGATTATCTTTTTCTTCTGCTATATTTTTAATGTGAATTTGCAAAGATTCTGCTTGAGAACGGTTGTGTAACCATTTACAGAAAGATGGAATGGTTGCATTTTGATAAGAAAAAACAATATCGTAGAGACTATCAGAAAAGTCATGTGTTCTTCTAACAAATTCTAAAATTTCATGATAAGGGAAACGAAGGTGACGATACATTTGTTTTTGTTTGCTTGCCATAGAGTGACAAAAATCTAGAAAAGAACTAGTATTTGCTACATTTACGATAAAAGGCATAATAGATACAAACATACCAGTCATATGCTTTTCTTTAAAATTGGACCTATTTAAAACAGGATTTCCTATGATAAAGTTATCATGATTAAAAATATTTCTAAAATATATGCCAAAAATACTCAACAGAAAGATATATTCAGATAGATTATGCTGGTTACAAAATTCATGAATTTGATTTACTAGTGCTTTATCCAAAGCATATACTTCTCGGTCTGCTTGAATGGATACCTTTCTGTTATTTTTAAAAGATATTACGTTGGGCAAAGTTTCAAATTGTTCTTGCCAAAATTCTTCGTCTTTTTTAAATTTGTCACTTGCCATGTATTTATTTTGAGAATGAATAAAGGCAAGATAAGAAGGATTTGGCGTTAATTCAATTTCCTGCCCATTTAGAATAGCTAAATAATTTTGATGGATTTCTTGAAGAACGAGTGACATGGTCCAGGCATCAGCGATTAAATGATGAGCTGTTAAGACAAGAATTCCGCTACCGTCTGGAAATCTTAATAGTTTGGTTAAGAATAGAAAATGGTCTAATATTTCTATTTGTTGCATGGGAAAAGAAGCTTCGAATTCTAATAATTGTGTTTCGTCTTTTAAGTCTATGATTTCAATATTTTCATAAATAAAGTCATCAAAATATTGCTTGGGAGAAGAGTCTTCTAACATGATTTTTGTTTTGAAGGAGTCGTTTTTCATGATTAAGTAGTTGACTGCTTTTTCTAATGCTTTAAAATCAGCATTTTTGTCAATTTTTAAATAACCGACAATATTGTTGATGTTTGTGTTGTCGTAGAATTGCTCTGTCATCCAAATTGATTTTTGTGGATTGGTTAGTTCATATATTTCTTTTTCCATTTTTGCTCCTTGTTTTTTAGTAAATTATATAGTTTTTTACTTGAAAATGTCAATACTTAAACATATTAAAAAAATTGAATAAAAAATCAAAAAACAGTTTAAAAAAAGAAATCTTGGACACACTATTCTAGAGGTGAAAAAGATTGAGAAGAAAGAGAATAAACCATCCAAAAAAAGTAATCATAACTACCATTTTAACAATCATTGTTTGGATATTTGTATTTTATTTATATATTACATATAAAAATATCGAAGTAAATCCCTCAAATTATGAAGCAACTAGAACACAATCCACATATGAGGAGCAAACTGTGGAAAACGCGGAAGAAAATAGCAAGACAGTAGCAGATGTAATAGAAGAAACAACTAGAAAAGTAGTTGGAATTTCAAAATTGAGAAATGCAGGAAATAGCATTTTGTCAAAAAGTACGGAAAGTGAATTAGGATTAGGAACTGGTATGATTGTAACAGAAGATGGCTATATTTTAAGTAATGAACATGTAACAGGAGAAAAGTATAGCAAATGTTATATCACATTAGAAAATGGAACTAACTATGATGGGACAGTGGTATGGAGTGATTCCGATTTAGACTTATCCATTACTAAAATAAATGCTAAAAATCTAGCATACGTGACATTAGGAAATTCCAGTCAAATTCGAGTGGGAGAAACCGTATATGCCATTGGCAATCCGATTCGGTTTTGAGTTTAGAAGAACGGTAACATCAGGCATTGTTAGTGCTAAAAATAGAACCATAAAAATAGAGGAGGAGAATAAATCCTCTTATATGACAGACTTAATTCAAACAGATGCTACGATTAATCCAGGTAATAGTGGTGGCCCTTTAATCTATCCAAATGGGGAAGTTTTGGGGATTAATACAGTTAAGATATCATCAGCAGAGGGAATTGGTTTTGCGGTTCCTATTAATATTATTAAACCAATTATTGATAGTTTTAAAAATACTGGTGGATTTGAAGAAGCCACGATTGGCATTTATGCTTATGATAAAGAAGTCATTCCTTACCTAAATGGGAGTTCTACTGTGAATTTTGAAAAAGGAATTTATGTGGCTCAAATTACAAAAAATGGCTCAGCTGATAACACAGAGTTAAAAGAGGGAGATATTATAACCAATATTGATAATGTGGCTCTTAATACGATGAATGATTTAAGACAATATATTTATACGAAAAAACCTAATGATGAGGTAACATTAAAGGTGACAAGAGGAAAGATTAATAAGGAAATAAAGATTGTGTTAGGAAAAAAATAAAACAAAACCCCCAGCCAAATTGCGACTGGGGGTGCAATTATTCCATTAGGTTAGCTTCCATAAAATCAAATTTTCTTTCATAATCTTTCGTCTCTTGATTTGCCATATAAACCTCACTACGATTTTTCTTTAAAAATTCAATGATTTGGTACACATCAATCCAGATTTCATTTGGACTATCCACTTGAGACTCATCAAAAATCAATTGCATCCCAAAATGCAAATGAGGAACATTAATATTATTTACATTTTCTTTTGTACTATAACCAGTCATACCAAGATAGCCAATCACATCTCCTGCTTTTACTGTCGAGCCTTCTTCTAATTCTTCCGCATAAGGATGATTTTTTCTTAAATGAGCGTAATAATAATATCGTTTGGTATCAAAACTACGGATACCAATTCGCCAACCACCATATTGATTCCAACCGATATTTTCAACGATTCCAGATTCGACTGCAATGATAGGAGTACCAATACTACCCATTAAGTCATTTCCCAAATGCGTTCTTTTGAAACCATAAGACCTTGAATTTCCAAAATCATCATAATGACTAAAAGAGTAATTTTTAGCAATGGGAAGAAATGCTTTTAATCCATACTTTTCATGATAGGATTTTGTGCCATCCTCCTTGGCTGTTTCTATTGAATAATTACCAATAAAGCCACCTAAAATAGCTGAATAGCTTTCGTAATAATAATCATAAAATTTCATGTTTTGTGTTAAATCTTCCATCGTTTGCCCATTTTTTAACTCTTCCACTAAAAGATTTAAATCTTTTACCTTAAAATTCTTAAAATTACCACCATTTTTGCAAGATAAATAAGCTAGTAATTCAATCCAGTTATATACGATTTCTCCTTCTTTATTATGAGAATCAATATCTAGCTTAGCTGTTAGATTTAAAGCTTCAGAAGAAACATTAAAATCTACCCATTTGATGAAATCCTTTTTTTCTTTAGAAGTTTCGTCTTCAGAAGTATCGTTGGCAAAGGAATAAAAAATAGCAATGCTAGATACTAAAAGCATGATAACAATAGAAAATATAATTAGTTTTTTACTGATTTTAAAGGATTTGATTAACAAAGAAATTCACCCCATACTAATATATATGGAGTGAATAAAAGTGATATGCCATAACTATTTTAACAAGTCTCGAATTACATGATATAAATAGGGTTTGTATTCTTCAATTGGTAAAGGGTTTTGATACAAAATCGAGTCAAAACAAGTGGCACTTACTAATTCGATAATCATAAACAAAGTAACTTTAGGATTTTTTAGCTTAATATTATTTTCTTCGACTCCTTTTAAAAATAGAGAATATAAACCATCTTGTTTTTCTTCTTGCTTGTCATATAATTTTAAAATGGTTTCATTATAAACTCCCCAAGATAAATTTTTAGAAATGAATTTTAAAAGAAGCGGATTTTTGACTAATTCATCTATTACATAATTAATAATAAAAATAATTTGGTCAGAAAAATCTTGTATATCGTTTTTTCGCATTTTAGATAAGGCTTCTGAAAATAATTTTTCTGATTTTCGAGTAATTAAAATATCTCGAATTTCATATTTATCTTTAAAATATAAGTAAAAAGTACCTTTTGCTACACTAGCATTGTCTACTATCTCTTGGATAGAAGTGCTTTTAATTCCTTTTTCTGTAAATAGTTTAAAAGCGGTTTCTAATAGCCTGCTTTCTTTTTCGTTTTTTTGTTGATTTATTTTCATCTTAAATCTCCTTTGAGGACATGGGGACGTAGATAATGTCCCTATGTCCTATTTTTCTTTTATTATGGCATAAAATAAAAAAATAATCAATAAAAATATAAAAAGTATTGACTAATGGTCATAAAAGTAATATAATATCAAAAGTGACCAACGGTCATTTTAGAAAATAATTGTTAAGAAGGGAGATTTAAAATGTTTCAACTTAAATTTGGAGAGTTTGTGTGCAAACATAGAAAGACGATATTACTCATAGCAATTCTCTTATTGATACCATCTATCATAGGACTGAAAATGACGCGAATTAATTATGATATTTTGGTTTATCTACCAGAAGATATTGAAACCATTCAAGGGGAAAAGATATTATCAGAGGATTTCAATATGGGAGCTTTTTCTATGATTGTGCTAGAAAACATGAAAACAAAAGATATTGTACAATTAGAAAATAAAATGAAAGAAATTGAGAATGTAGAAAAGGTCATTGGAATGGCAGATGTAGTAGGTACTAGTATTCCAACAGAAATGATACCAGATGAGATAAAAGATAAGATTTATAAAGACGGAAATACGGTATTGTTAGCTACTTTTAAAGATAGTATTTCATCTGATACCACAATGAAGACAATTGAGACATTAAGGGAGATAACAAATGAACAATGCAAAATAAGTGGTATGTCAGCAACGGTATTAGATACAAGAAATTTAGCAAATTCTGAAATTGCGATTTATGTTATGATTGCTGTATTATTGTGTATTATTATTTTACAAGTGGCTTTAGACTCCTATGTAGCACCCATTTTTTTACTACTTAATATAGGAATTGCTATTTTATACAATATGGGAAGCAATATTTTCTTAGGGCAAATTTCCTACATTACAAAAGCCATCAGTGCTGTGCTTCAATTAGGAGTAACGATGGATTTTGCTATCTTCTTATATCATAGTTATAAAGCAGAACAAGGCAACTTTTCTAATAAAAACGAAGCCATGGCACATGCAATTAGTAAAACGATGGTATCTGTAATTGGAAGTTCTTTAACGACCATAGCTGGTTTTTTGGCACTTTGTAGTATGAATTTAACCTTAGGAAAAGACATTGGAATTGTTATGGCAAAAGGCGTTCTATTAGGTGTTATATGTGTTATTACGGTTCTACCAGCTATGTTATTGACATTTGATAACCTAATCGAAAAAACAAAACATAAAGAAATTATGCCTAAATTTGTAGGAATCAAAAACTTTACCATTAAGCATTATAAAGCCATTATCCTTGTATTTATTATTATTTTACCAATTGCTATTTATGGTTATACTCATACAGAGGTATATTATAACCTAGATAAATCACTACCAGATACCTTGCCAAGCGTGGAAGCTAACAATACCTTAAAAGAAAAATTTAATATTGTATCAGCAGAAGTGCTATTGGTAGATAAGAATATTCCAAATTACAAAGTGAATGAAATGTTAGATAAAATAGAAGAAATAGATGGCATTGAATGGACATTAGGCTATCCAAAAGTAGCAGGTGTGATACCAGATAGTGTATTGAGCAGTGATACAAAGAGTGTATTTGAAAATGATGCTTATCAGATGATAATTATAAATTCAAAATATGAAATGGCGACAGATGAATTAAATGAGCAAATTACACAAGTAAATGAAATTATTAAGCAATATGATGACAAGGCAATCTTGGCAGGAGAAGGACCACTTATGAAAGATTTGGTAGAGATTAGTGACCATGATTTTAATAGTGTTAATGTCGTGTCAATTGGTGTGATATTTGTCATTATGATTATGGTATTAAAATCTATTTCACTACCAGTAATTCTAATTGCTGTGATTGAATTTGCGATTTTTATTAATATGGGAATTCCAGCTTTTACGAATACAACCTTACCATTTGTGGCATCGATTGTAATTGGAACCATACAATTGGGGGCAACGATTGATTATGCGATTTTAATTACGACAAAATATATTGGTAATCGAAAAGAGGGCAAAAACAAGAAAGATGCTATTGATGAGGCACTTGGTAGCTCTATTAGCTCCATTATTGTTAGTGGATTGTGCTTCTTTGGAGCAACATTTGGTGTGGGTGCTTATTCCAAGATTGAGATGATTGGCTCACTTTGTACTTTGATGTCAAGGGGTGCTATTATTAGTATGATTGTGGTTGTTACGGTTTTACCAGTATTTTTGATGGTGTTTGACCGATTAATTTGTAAGACGACTGCTAAAATGAAAGGAAGGATTAGAAATGAATTTAAAAACAAAAAATAAAATTATATCAGGTACATTATTGTGTACAATGTGTGCATATACATTACCTGTTTTTGCTTATACAAAGGATGAAACCGTTTATTCGAAAGTAGATAGTAAAGGAGAAAAATATCAAACAATCGTAAGTACGCATATTGAAAATAAGGAAGAATTAGAGTTAATGAATGACATGTCTGATTTAATGAATGTTGAAAATACTAATGGTGATGAGGAATTTACACAAGAGGGAAATTCTTTAATATGGAAAGCAGACAAAAAAGATATTTATTATCAGGGAGAAAGTCAAAAAGATTTACCAATTGCATGTGATGTGAAATATCAGTTAGATGGAAAAGAAGTAAAAGCAGAAGAGCTTTTAGGAAAGTCAGGACATGTAAAAATAACCATACAATATACCAATAAAGAGGAGCATATGGTAAACATCAATGGTAATCAACAAAAAATGTATACCCCTTTTGTAGTAGTAGCTGGAACCGTTTTACAAAATGATAAAAATAAAAACATAGAGATTTCAAATGGAAAAGTTATTAACGATGGAAGCAAGGCGATGGTAATGGGAATGGCATTGCCAGGTCTACAAGAGAGTTTAAATGTTAAAAAAGCAGATATAGAGATACCAAATGATATTGAAATTAGCATGGATGCAACGGATTTCGAATTAGGAAATGTTATTACTTTTGTAACGCCTAAGGTATTAGAAGAAAAGGATTTAAGTATTTTTGATGAACTAGATAAGATATACAATCAAGTCAATACATTACAGACAGCAAGTAATCAAATTCAAGAAGGTAGCCAAACATTAGCAGAAGGAACGAATCAATTAGCTTCTGGTACAAAAGAATTGAAAGAAGGAACCAATGTAGCATATAGTGGAGCAAAACAAATTCAAACAGAGGTTACAAAGGCAACCAATCAATTAGCAAATGATAAGAGCGAAGCATTGGATAAAAATACATTAAATGCGATTGGAGAAAAAGCAAAGCAAACAGCTACTTTATCGGATGCACAAAAAGCACAAATAGGGAATCAAGCACAAACAACAGCAATGCAAACCATTCAGAATCAAAAAAAGGCAATAGGAGAGAAGGCTGCAACGCAAGCAACCAATCAAGTAGGAATAATAACATTAACACAAGCACAAAAACAACAAATAATGGCAAGTGTAAAAAAAGGCTTAGAAGCAAATGCTAATTATAAGGCTTTACCAGCAGAACAAAAAGCGATGGTTTTACAATTTTCTCAAAATTCAGCCATAACAGCAGCAGAAACAACGGTAAAACAAACAGCAACACAAGTGGCCAAACAAGTAGCGAATCAAACGGCACAATCTGTGGCAGAACAAGTGGCTGCCAATGTAGCGAACCAAACGGCACAAACGGTGGCTCAAACAACAGCGACACAAGTGGCACAAACAACATCAACAACAACAGCAAAACAAGTGGCAAATCAAGTAAAAGCAACAGCTCAAAGTAAAGTTGTTTCACAAATGAATACATTAGGGCAAGGATTAAATCAATTAACAGATGGATTGAATAGCTTGAATGATGGTGCTAATACTTTGGATAGTGGAGCGAGCGAATTACATCAAGGTGCTGATACGTTAGCACAAGGGGTAAAGACTTTTAATGAAGAGGGTATTAAAAAGATTTGTAATTATGTGAATGGCGACTTGAAGGATATAACTGAAAGAGTTGAAAAATTAGCTGAGTTGTCAAAGGATTATGATAATTTTACCATGTTAAATGGAGAGAATAGCGGTAATGTTAAGTTTATTATGATTATGGATGCGATTAAAAAGCAAGAAGAGAAAGATAACACCAAAGAAGACGCGATTTTTCCTTCACAAAAAGATGAGGCTAAAAAAGGAAAATAATAGGATGAAAATAAAAAATAAATTCCTACAAGATGCTTATGTTGTAGGAATTTGTTTTTTGTTTCGAAAAATATAGCCACCTATTCCGGTCTTCCAACTACTGCATGACCACCATTTAACGCAATAAATAATTGATTATTTGGGTATAAGCAATTTGTTCAACTACATTTTATTTTTAACAATACAAATTTTGCTTATTTTCATCGGTACCATTATATCTTTAATGTATTATGATGATTGTAATTGTGAATAAAGTATTATCATGATAGATTGAGACCAACAAAAATGTTGGTCTCAGCGTTTTGGTTGATGTATTGCATATAATCAGGATATATTAGAAATTAGTAAATGGTGCCCTAACTAGACACGTTTGCAAAATAGTTAGGACAAAAAAATATCTATTTTCAACTCTTAAATGTAGTTATATCAATAGTTTGCAAGAATTATATTTGCAAATTTATTTTTTGACTATATTTAATGTAACATAA
>CAOKVW010000012.1 GCA_948472955.1 uncultured Clostridium sp.
ATAATTTAATCTTTTTAGTCAAGTTAGAGATATACACATCATTAGAATAATTAAACACTAAAAAAGTACTATTCTTAATAATCACTCTATGTGGCTCAATATATGTAAGATTAGTTCTCTCTAATTTCCTAATGCTACCATTGATAAAAGTAGGAGTAACTTTAGAAAACTCACATATAAATTCAAGTCGTTGTTTTAGACATTCCTCAAATTCTAGTTCTTGCTTAATTATCTTCACTTCAAACACCATCCTTTCCTTTTGGATGGCAATTTTGCAATAAAAAAATACCATCCATTTCTGAATGATATTTGTATCGTCTGTTCTATTTAGTTCGAACAGATACGTCGTTGGTGCGGTTGAAGGGACTCGAACCCCCACGTCATTGACACTGGTTCCTAAGACCAGCGCGTCTACCAGTTCCGCCACAACCGCATATTCATTTGCAAATATAATAATAACACATTTATTATTTTACTGTCAAGCATTTTTTACAATTTAATACCCCAAAACAAATTCAATTTTTAAATCAACTACAAGTTAAAAAACAATATTAATCCTCCTATAATAGCCAATATAAAACCTAAAATCTTCAAACCATTAGAAGCCTCATTTTGGTCTCCAAATCCAAAAAATTTCTTTGTTAGAATTCTAGCATCATATATCATAATAACTCCCATTAATACCATTAGTACTGAAATTAATTTTATAATAATTTGCAACATATTATCAACATCCTTTTCATCTATATTTTAATCATACTATGTTGGAAATGAATTGTCAACAAAATAATTGTTGTTTTTACGTTTCTATGATATAATTTTAATGATAAGACTAAATTATAACCTAATAAAAAAAGAAATGAGGTTAATTTATGATAGACAATGATAAATTTGAAGAAGCAAAACAATATCTCCATTTAGAAGAACTCTATCCTTTGTTACATGAAAGTTCGAAGGAGAAAATTAATGATATTTTATCGGAACGGTCTCAAATTAGATAAAAGCTATAATGGAGAAATCTCTAGAGTTGTCAACTTTCCCGAAAATGAAGATGAATTTAAGGACTACAATTACTATTTTGATAGAACCCAAAAAACAATTGTGGTTATTGGCATTCCTAAAGTTATTTTGAGAGATATTCCTATCAATAGTTTTTATGGGCATTTACTTTTAAATTGTGTTACAGAATTTCAAAAACCAACTCCAATTGCTCCTACTCAAGGAATTCAATTTCATGAATTAAAATTTCAAAAACTACCCAGTATAATTCCTCTTAAATGGATTCTGGGATACTTTGATGAAAATAGTGACTTTTTTCCAAACCCTAGTCATATTATCACTCAAGAGAATTCAGATGAATTAATAAACTCTTCTAAAGCAGATATCCTAAGTGAATTTCATCGAAGATATCCGGGTATATATCTTCAATTATTTGATGACAAACAAAACAATACATCAAATGTTGAAACAAAAGAAAAATAGCAAAGTACTATATGCTTAGTACCTTGCTTTTAATCTCTTTATATTTCTATTCTTTTCATAAACTTATCTTTGATTAATTCTTTCAGCAAACGATTTTTCTCTAACGCTAGCTTTGGGTCCTCTTGTAAAATCTTGATAGCAACACTTTGAGCCAACTTTAAGATTGGCATATCCTCAAACAAATTGGCAATCTTGAACTCAGGCAATCCATGTTGCATCGTACCAAAAAAATCGCCAGAGCCTCTTAATTCTAAATCTTTTTCTGATATCACAAAACCATCATTTGTACTACACATTACCTTCATTCTCTCTTTTACCGTTTCGCTCTTGCCTTCACACTTTAAAACGCAATAAGATTGGTAGCCTCCTCTTCCCACTCTTCCTCTCAATTGATGTAATTGTGCCAAGCCAAATCTCTCTGCATTTTCAATCACCATAATATTAGCATTGGGTACATCTACACCAACCTCAATAACAGTTGTTGAAATTAAAATATCAATTTCCCCTGATTTAAATCTTTCCATAATATCATCTTTTTCTTTTGGTCTCATTTTTCCATGCATATATTCCACTCGATATTGTGAGAAAATCTCTTTTTGATAAGCCTCATACAACCTTTCAACTGATTTTAAATCGAATTCTTCATTTTCCTCCACCAATGGGCAAACAATATACGCTTGACGTCCTTCTTGGATTTGTTTTTCGATAAAACCATTTACCCTTTGTGTCATATTTTTAGGAACCGCAAAGGTTTCTATCTTTTTTCGATTAGGAGGCAATTCATCAATAATGGAAATGTCTAAATCGCCATATAAAATAAGAGCTAAAGTTCTTGGTATCGGAGTTGCCGTCATAACTAATACATCTGGATTTTCTCCTTTTTGTGCTATTTTCGTTCTTTGCTTCACACCAAATCGATGCTGTTCATCTGTTACCACCAATCCTAAATTCTGAAATACGACATTTTCTTCTAAGATAGCATGTGTCCCAATTAAAATATCAATTTGTCCATTGGCTAGTCTCTCTAATAATTCCTCCTTTTTCTTTTTGGAAATACCAGAAATTAATAACTCACATTTCAAGCCTAACGTTTCTAACATACTCTGAAAATTCTCCAAATGCTGTGTAGCCAGTATCGCTGTTGGTGCCATAATAGCTGCCTGGTAACCACTTTTTACAGCCTTGTAAGCAGCACACATAGCAACTACCGTTTTTCCAGAACCAACATCTCCTTGTAACAATCGGTTCATCGGCTTTTCCGATTCCATATTCTCATCAATTTCTTCCAATACTCTAATTTGTGCTTTTGTCAATTGAAAAGGTAATTGATTTATCACATCTGACATTTTCACTTTTGGGTCAAAGGCAATGCCTTTTTCTTCATTCAAATAACTATTTTTCAATTCTAACAAAGCAAGTTGAGTGGATAATAATTCCTCAAAAACTAGCCTTTTTCTTGCTTGGTTAAAATCTTCAAACTCATGGGGAAAATGTATTTGCTTGGTCGCTTCATCAATTCCTTGTAAATGATATTCTTCCAATAAGTAATCTGGTAAGGTTTCCTCTAATTTTCCCTCTATTTCTGCCAATCCATTTTCCATAATCCTTCTTAATACATTTTGTGATAGTTGATAGGTCAATGGATATAAAGGAATAATTTTTCCCGTATTAAAACTTTTTTCATCTTCATCAAATACAGGGGAATTCATCGTCATTTTTCCATAGATATTGGCTATTTTTCCATAAAATTTGTAAGTTTTCCCTATTTCAAACTTATTCTTCAAATAGCTCTGATTAAACCATGTAATGGTACAACTTCCTGTTTCATCTCTAACCAATAATTTTTGCATGGTTTTTCCTCGTAATCGAGTGTCTGAAAGTTTCCCACAAGCAATTGCTTCAATTAATACTTCATCACCATTGACACATTCTGCTATGTTTTTCGGCTTGCTTCTATCTTCGTAAGTTCTTGGATAATAGGTGATTAAATCTTTTAATGTGAATATACCTAATTTGTTTAGCAATTGCACTCGATTTGGTCCGACTCCTTTGATATATTTTACATCTTTACTTAAATCCATTTTTCTCTCCTTTGAAATGGGACAAGGACATGGGGACGTAGATAATGTCCCTAATTATTCAAATTTTCTAACTTAATGTGTTAAGTTGATAGCTTTATATTAGGGACATTATCTACGTCCCTATGTCCTATGTCCCATAGTCTAAAATCTAAAGCATCTGCACTGACCAATTTAAAATCGATTCCGTAATGCTGTCCTTCTACCGCTTCTTTGATAGCACTGCTATGTAAATGTCCATAATAGCATCTTTTCACATCATACTTTTTCATTACTTTTACAAAATCACTCATCTCATTGTTTAGCAAATTATTTTGTGTAATAGGCGGATAATGAAGAAATACGATAATTTCTTTTTCTTTGTTTTCCTTCAATTGAGAAGCTTTTTCTAGCGACAATTCTAGTCTACCGATTTCCCTTTTTAATAACTTTTTATCTTCTCCTTCTTCATTTTGTCCCCAACCTCTTGTTCCTGCTATGATAAAATTCTCAAATTCATAGGCTGAATTATAAAGAAAATCTATGCTATCAAAATGGTTTTCCTGTAAAAATCTTTTCATGTTGGTAACCGTTGTCCACCAATAATCGTGATTTCCTTTTAATAACAACTTTTTTCCTGGCAATGCATGTAAATAAGAAAAGTCTTCGTAAGTATCTTTTAAGTAAGTTGACCACGAAAAATCACCTGGTAATATTACTAGGTCATTTTCTTTTACTTTTTCCTTCCAATCTTTTCTTATTTTTTCTTCATGTCCTTCCCAATTCCCGCCAAAAACACTCATAGGCTTATTTTCATGGAAAGATAAATGAAGGTCTCCTATGGTATAAATTGCCATTTATTATCTCCATTTCTATTCAATATTTTATTTCTTGCTAAAATTTCATATCCATAACATACTCAACAATTCTAATTACAACTTTAGATTTGGTACAGCATTTAAGCTTAAATCATCTCTGTTTCCTTCTATATAATTGTAATATCCTGCTGATGCTATCATAGCAGCATTATCCGTACATAATTTCAAATCTGGCATGTAAACTTTTATTCCCTCTTTTTCCAGTTCTAAAAATTCCTTTCTCATATAAGAATTAGCAGATACTCCACCCGCTAAGGCAATGGTTTTTATATTAGTTTTTTGAATTGCTTTTTTTACATTTTCCATTAATGTCTCTGTCACTGTTTTTTGAAAACTCGCACACAAATCTGCGTGGTTTATATTGGGATTTTTATGGTGTAAATTGATAACTGCTGTTTTAATTCCACTAAAACTAAAATCTAATGTATCTTCCTCAAAATGTGTTTTGGGCAATTCGATATTGGCTTCTCCCTCTTTAGCAAGCTTGTCTACCTTTGGTCCTCCCGGATAGCCCAATCCCACTACTCTAGCCACTTTATCAAAGGCCTCACCAATGGCATCATCTCTTGTTTTTCCTAGCACTTCAAATTCCGTATATTTTTTCACATGGATAATTTGCGTATTCCCTCCTGACATCATAATACATAAAAAGGGAGGTTCTAATTCTGGATATGTAATATAATTGGCTGCAATATGTCCTTGAATATGATTCACTCCTACAAGAGGAATTTTATTGGCAAATGCCAATGCCTTTGCATAAGACACACCTACTAATAATGCTCCCACTAGCCCTGGACCATAAGTTGGTGTAATGGCATCTATCTCTTTCATCTTCACCCTTGCCTCTTCTAATGCTCTTTTTGTCACTCTTGAAATAGCCTCAATATGATTTCTAGAAGCTATCTCTGGTACGACTCCCCCATATTTCTCATGAATTGGTATCTGGGTATCAATCACATTAGAAAGAACCTCTCTACCATTTTTCACAATGGATACAGAGGTTTCATCACAACTCGATTCAATTCCGCATAGTTAAAATATCTTTTTTCATTTTTGCTCCTTTTTCGTATTTCGTGACGACTTTGAGATAGGTACAAACTCGCCACACCTATGCAAACCTTACTTAGACCTGTCCCAAAACTAGCCAAAAGGGGTATGTTGGTGCCTGTCCCAAAACGCACCAAAACACACCTAAAGACCAAATATCATTTGGATAATGCTCATAATTCCAGATGTTATCCCACTGATAGCTGGTGATATGATGATGCCTGCTATTCCTGTTATCCATATAATTACAAATATGATATAAAATATTTGCTCGTTGTTTCTAAACCATTGTTTTGCATTATATGGTAAAAATGGCATGATGATTTTTGAACCGTCTAATGGTGGTAATGGTATTAGATTAAATACTCCTAACCCTATGTTGATAGCTATGGTTGCTCCTAATATTAATTGAATAATGTTTCCTACTGTTGATAGTAAAAATGTACCTGAAAATTTTATAAGTGCTCCATATATTAGAGCAAATACAAAGGCTAATACGATATTGGTTAATGGTCCTGCTACTGATACGATGGCTTCCCCTTTTTCCATTGACATTTTTCTGGTATAATTACTAGGATTCACATGGACTGGTTTTCCCCATCCAAATCCTGCAAATAATAACATAAGTGTTCCAATTGGGTCTAAATGGTCCAACGGATTTAAACTTAATCTTCCTTCATTTTTGGCTGTATTGTCACCTAATTTGTAGGCAGCATAGCCATGTGCAAACTCATGGAATGTGATGGCTATTAATACACCTGGTATACTTACTAATAGAGCAAATAAGGCTCCTGGATTTGTACTGTATTGTACTAGTGTTGATATTACCATAATGGCTATTATGACGTATATCATTCTTTTATCAAATGAAAAATTAAACATACTTTTTCTCCTTTTTTCTAATATTTTTATATGTCTTTTATTTTATGATAAATATCATACCAACTATAACATCTAGTTATTTTATCGCCAACACACTCTTTGTTATAGCCAGTATCATAACAAATGACAGAAACAAAATCTTTTAATTCATTGATATTATTAGGAGAATCCTCAATCATTAAATCTATTTTATTTTCAATGATTTCTTGATACTTTCTCTCTTTGGAAGCTTTGGAAAAAATTAATTTGTCATACATTATTTTATTTTCATCTAACCAATTTCTAACAATTTCCCTCATTCTGTCTCCTATGTCATCTTCTCTATTGGTTTGCCATCTAGCAGTTATAATATATATTTCATGTCCATCTTCTTTTAGCTTGCCAATAATTTCTGAAGCAAATGGTCTAGCTTTTTCATTTATTGCATAATATTCTAGATTTTCCTTCCAAAAATCATTTTCTATTTCTTTGCTAATATGAAATGTTTTACAATGGTCATAATTTCTATTTTCAATATGATAAGCAATATTATTTTCAACGCAGTATTTACTAATATAATTCATAGCAAATTGTTCTACATCGGTTAAAACTCCATCAATATCTATTCCTATTCTCATAGTAAAATCCTCTTTCATCAAATTTTATTTTTACAAGTCAATCATTTCCAAGTCATTTGGAACAAAAACATTACCAGAAAAACTTTCTTTCGCTTCTTTCATATATCTATTTTTTCTATCCTTTCCAAGATTTTCTAATGTATGCCAAATCACCAAATTTTTTATGCCTAGATTTTGAGCCTTCAAACTAACTGATTTCACAGTATCATGATTTCTTTTTCTTGGCTCATATATATTGGCTTCTGTTTCTAAACAATACGATTCATGTAATAGATAATCTGAATTTCTAACAAAATCGTATAATGCTTCATTTAATGGTTCATCGCCATGAAATACTAAAGTTTTACCGTTATTCAGTATTGTTTTAAAGCCATATTGTTTATCATTTTTAGACAAAATATCAAAACATTCTAATTCATAATTAAATACTTTTATTTTATCTCTATCTTGTACAACATTTATAAATATTCTTTTATCAATAAATTGTTTTTGCATTCCTCTTAAGAATATATTTAATTGATTTTTTATAACATCTGCTACTTCGTCATTGCACCAAATATGTAAATCACCTTCATAAATTCCTTTTCTCATAAATAAATCAATAAAACGATATATCCAAATCAATCCAAATAGATGGTCTGTGTGTTTATGCGAAATAAATATATTATGAATTTTAGTTATATCTATATTAGCTCTTTTTAACTGTTTTAATATTCCATTTCCTCCCCCAGTATCCACCAATAAATAATTTTCATCATTATCTTGCAATATAAAACAAGTGTTAAAATTTTCTATTGCAGTAGCCTCTCCTGTTCCTAATACAATGATTTTTTCCAAAATATTTCTCCTTCCATTAAATAGTTCTATATGATTTCTTATGATTATTACAACTCCTCTATCTTGTATGATAAATATCCCTCATATAAATAGCTATTATCGATACCTTTCATAAACACTTCTCTATCATTTATTTTATTCGTTAAACTTTGTTTCAGTAATTCTTTAATTTCAATGTCTTTTATAGGACTACGTTCCATGGCAAGTATGTAATCTGTTTTATCGACTCTACTCCAATCAACTACTAGATTCAATTGTTTTTTTAAAATTAAATCTAGCCAGATTCTTGTACTTCTTCCATTACCTTCTCTAAATGGGTGGGCAATGTTCATTTCTACGTATTTTTCTATTATTTCTTCATAAGTTGATTGTGGCATTTTTTCAATATTTTTAATAGATTCTTCCAGATAAGTAAGAGGGGTAAATCTAAAATTTCCTTTTGCTATATTTACTTTTCTTATATTTCCAGCAAATTCATATATTTCTTTAAATAAATATTTGTGGATTTTCTTTAATGTTTCAAATGTCCCAGGTTGTAATGTATTCAAATATCCTATTTCAAACATTTCTTTTGCACGTGTTTTACTGATTCTTTCTTCTTCCCTTGCTAGTTCTGCTTGATTAGTAATATTTAATTTATTTTCTAGCATTATTTTACCTCCTACCATTTTTTATTTTACAAGTCAATCATTCCAAATCCTTCACTATACACTCTGCTAAATTTCTCATATCCCACACAATTGTATTTTCATTCGCATCATATGGATTCCCAAACTCTTGTGTAAAATCTATTATTTTAACTTGTATCCTATGCTTCATAATAAACTCATCCACTTCAAACTCTTTCAAGTTATCTTCTTCTGTCTTTGCATAAATTAACATTCCTGATGTAACAACATTTTGTTCATCTAATGCTTCTTGTTCATTCATTATATAAGAAAACATCTGATACCAATTTTGGCTATTCAATTTACTTTTATCCTTATTTTGATAACCGTGATAGCCAATTGAATGCAATATATGCCCATAAAATTTTGCATCTATTATTTTTACTTTTTCCTTATATTGAATACTTATATCTGTATGCATACTAGGAAGTTTGGTATTTTCTATTTTACTATCTGTCTGCCATTTTATTGTTTCACTCTTTAATACTATATCTTGAATTGGTTTCTCTCTATATTCATGATAATATTTTTTTAAATAATTTTTTAAAAATTTTTCAAATAACTGATGGTATGCTTGATTGTCGTCAACCATTTTAATTTTTTCTGTTTTTCCCTCTTTATTTACGATTAAGTTATTTAAAATATATTTACAAGTATGTATGATTGGTCTATATTTTTCGCTTAGTATATTAAATCTAATATCATCCCATTGTATATTAGGATAGTCAGCTATTATTTCAATATCTTCTAAACAATGGAATATCTTTCTTAACTTATCTTTCACTTGTTTTATAACATCCATTTTCAATAAGTAATATATAGTTGTCTTAACAATTTGATTCAATCTATTATTGACCGAATATTCATCGTAATCACATACCAACATATTTTTAGTTTTCAGAGTATGAAAACGTATTGTACTTTTTATATCAATTTTTCCCTTTATATAATGCAATGGTTCGTTATAAATAATATATTCACTATAAAGTCCTTGTTTTAGGATTTCTCCCATATACATATAAATCAATATGGAAAATAGGTCATAAATATTTTTAAAATTTTCTGTTCCAAATTCTTTTTTTTCTTCCCAAAAAATTTTATCATAATTAAATGCATAAGCTAATAAATAATAAAAATTCCTAACTTTATTTTCTTCATTTCTATTCATGATTTGCTATTTCCTCTTCATGATAGCTTTCTATCTCATTTTCTTCTAATAACATTCTCTTTGCTTCCTGATATTTATTAGAATCCCCAATAAAATATTCCCTTAATTGAGGTAAGATTTCATAGTTTACAATTAAATCTAAATTTTTATCTATTTCTTCTACAGAATATTCCTCTAGCCCACATAAATAACTATGCCCTATTAATAAATCTCCAAATTTATCGCAAGAATTTATCTTTTCAATATTTTTCCATATTTTTCTTAATTTCTCAGACTTTAAATCTTCTAAATAGCGTTCTATTTCCTTTTGAACTTTTGTATCTCCAAAACATGGTTTAATTTCATACTTTGCAAACCTTCTTTTTAAGGCAAAGTCAAATGGAGCAATCGACCTATCCACTGTATTCATCGTTCCTATAAAATAAATATTATCTGGAATTGAAAATTCTTCTTGCGGTGAATAAGGCAATTTTACAGAATAGCCATTTTTCGTTCTTTTATCTTTTTCTATTAGCATAAAAGCTTCGCCAAAAATTTTACTAATATTCCCTCTGTTAATCTCATCTATGATAATCACAAACTTTTCATTCTTGCTACGTTCGTCTTTCTTTATCTTATCACACATTGTTTTTAGAATTCCTGGTTCTGCTTCAAAAGTCCCATCTTTTTTTGGTCTTAGTCCTTCTATAAAGTCCTCATAAGAATAGCTTTGATGGAACTGTATGATTTCTACATTTTTTTCCTTTCCTTCTCCCACTATATCTAATGCTATCTTTTTAGCAATATAAGTCTTGCCAACTCCTGGTACGCCTTCTAATATGATATTTTTATTGAATTCTAACAATTCTTTTATTTCTCTTATATCATCATCACTTATAAAATGATATTCCGTTTTAGATTCCTTATCTTTATTTTCATTTACCTGATGTTCTTCGTCCAGAACATTTTCATTTCCATAATCCCATATCGCTGCTGTTATCATATATCCATTTTCATCTTCATCTAGTCCTGCTTGTCTAAACTTTTCTCTTATTTTTTCATTTAGTTCTCTAAATTGGTTTACTATGATTGCTTTTTCTTCCTTTTCATTACCACTTTCCAATTTTATATCTAAAAGCTCAGCTATCTGGTTAATTCTTTTTTTGGTACATGCTCCTATAAACTTTTCTGGAAAATATAAATATGCTAAAAAAAGAAAAATATTAATATGAATATGTTTTTCTTTTTTAACAATATCGAAACCTTCTGTTACTTTGCCTTTTTTAACTAACATTAGAAAATCAAAAATATTTTTTCTTGATGTATTCCATTCTTTGTTTATATTTTCTTTTGAAATATCTTCATAATATCTTTTATTATAACTTTGTCCATTTTCTATTTGATATATATTTCCTGGTTCAATTTTATAGCCATAGGCACGTTCATTTCCAAGAATAATTGGAATGGCAGGCTCCCATATTTGTTTTATTTTATTTTCATAATGATAAGCAAATGTTTCTTCATTGTATTCTTTTCCTGGTCTATAGTATTGTTCTAATTCTAAATCTTTCCATTTTTCAATTGGCCAATTTTCATTTACTATACTAGTAAGCTCCTCTATTTTATGTTTGAATTTCTCTCTGTATTTTTTATAGTAAATAACAAAATCTTTCCAATCTTTTTTACCTTGATATTTTATTTTAAATCCTCTTTTCATGTTACCATCCTTTTTCTAATCTATAACTCATTTCCTTAGAACAATCTAACTTAACCCATATATTGCTTTACACTTTTTTGTATTTCATCTTCTTTTTCTTGCATTGCTTCAAGAGTACTTTGTAGTAATTCATCTAATTCCCAGCCTAATGCAGTTGCTCCATTACTAATGATTTCTCTTGAACAACCTGCTGCAAATTTCTTATCTTTATATTTCTTTTTTAAGCTTTTTAATTCCATGTCTTTCGTACTTTGTGATGGTCTCATTTTTGCGGTAGCCCAAATTAATCCTGATAATTCATCTGTTGCAAAAAGTATTTTTTCCATGGTATCTTCTGGTATCACATCAGAACAAATACCATATCCATGACTACAAACAGCATGTATTAACTCTTCATTCCCATTGATTTCTTTTAATATTTCAATTGCTTTTTGGCAATGTTGCTCTGGATACATTTCATAATCAATATCATGTAATAATCCTGCTAATCCCCAAAAATCTTCATTTTCATGATACTTTTTGGCAAAATATCTCATAATCTGTTCTACTGTAAAAGCATGCCTTATATGAAATTCCTCTTTATTGTATTTTTTTAGTAACTTAATGGCATCTTCTCGATTTATATTTACTTCCCTCTTACTCGTTTTACTTGAGATAGGTTCTTCCTTTGTTTTTCTTTCATTTCCATTATGAATCGGCTTCATCGTTGGAAATAATAAAACATCTCGGATAGATGGACTATCTGTTAATAGCATGATTAAACGGTCAATTCCAATGCCTAATCCACCTGTTGGAGGCATTCCAATCTCTAATGCTTGGATAAAATCTTCATCCATCATACCAGCTTCCTCATCTCCTGCTTCCCTTGCCTCTACTTGTTTCTTGAATCTTTCGTATTGGTCAATTGGGTCATTCAATTCGGAGAAGGCATTTCCATATTCACGTCCACCAATGAAAACCTCAAATCTTTCTGTCAACCTAGGGTCTTCTTTCTTTCTCTTAGCCAATGGTGAAATTTCAATTGGATAATCATAAATAAACGTTGGTTGTACCAATGTTTTTTCTACATATTCATCAAAGAATAAGCTGATAACATCTCCTCTGGTCTCTTTTGTTTTATCTGGTATCTCAATATTTCTTTCTTTTGCAAGAGCCACTGCTTCTTCGTCTGTGTTGATAGTATTAAAATCCACTCCACATGCTTCTTTGATAGCATCTATCATGCTAATTCTCTTCCAGCCAGGTGTTAAATCAATCTCCTGTCCTTGATACGTTACTGTGGTCGTTCCTCTCACTTTCATCGCACATTTTGAAAATAATTCTTCTACCATGTCCATCATATCATGATAATCAGCATATGCTTCGTATAGCTCAATGGTTGTAAATTCTGGATTATGACGGATGTCCATTCCTTCATTTCTGAAGATTCTTCCCATCTCATATACTTTATCATAACCACCAACAATCAATCTTTTTAGATTTAGTTCGGTAGCAATTCTTAAGTACATATCAATGTTTAAAGCGTTGTGATGGGTCATAAATGGCTTGGCTGTTGCTCCTCCAGATATGGTATTTAACATTGGCGTATCCACTTCTAAGTAACCTTTTTCATCTAATATTCTTCTAATTTCTGTGATGATTTGGCTTCTCATTTCAAAGGTTTTCTTTACTTCTGGATTCATAATTAAATCCACATATCTTTGACGATAACGTAAATCGACATCTTTTAAGCCATGAAATTTTTCTGGTAATGGTCTTAACGACTTAGAAAGTAAAGTTACCTCTTTGGCATGAACCGAAATTTCTTCTGTTCTGGTTTTAAAAACAAATCCAGTTATGCCAATAATATCTCCAATGTCCCATGTTTTAAATGCTTTATAACTTTCTTCTCCTAAATCATTGATACTGACATAACTTTGGATTTTCTCATCACTGTCTTGAATAGTACAAAAAGATGCTTTTCCCATAATTCTTTTGGCTATAATTCTTCCACAAACAGTTACATCTTGTCCCTCAAATTCGTCGTAATTTTCTTTAATTTCTCCTGCTGTGCAATTTCTATCAAATTTCGTTATTTGATAGGGGTCTTTTCCTTCTTGTTGTAATTCTACTAATTTATCCCTTCTAATTTGCATCAAATGATTGATGTCTAACTCTTCTGTTTCTTTGTTTTGATTGTTATTTTCTTGCATTCAAATCTCTCCTCTTTTTTATTTTATATGAAAACGGGCTTTGTCTATTTGATAATTCATTTCTATTTCCTCGTCCGTTAATGCTCTATTATAAATTCTAATTGCTTGAATAGAACCATATAAAGTTCTATTTTCATTATTCCATTGCCAACTTCTACCAATTTGAACCTTGGTATCTAGTAAATTAGGTGTAAATGTTTTTCCTGTATAAGTAGAAGGAATTTCTTTTCCATTATAACTAATAATTCCTACCTCTGTATCTCCACTTTTTATTTCCCCACTACTTGTTTTTCTAAATGCCATATTAACTGTTTGACCTAATATATGATAAGTATCATTTGATATGATAGCAGAATTAACAAAGCCTAGAACAAATTTAGATGTTATATAATTATAAGACATAGTAGCAGACTTACTGTCATCGGCAGTCTCGCTTCCCCACCATAAAGGTGTTCGTCCTTGATAAGGAACTGTTTCATCAAATGGTTTCATAACTGCTTCCATTGTATAAAGAGCATCTCCAGAAATTCCTATCTTATTTTTCGATTCTATATAAGAGGCATTTTCTAAAAATACATATCCCTTTTCATCTGCACTATAATATCCTTTTTCCGTATTCATATTATAAAAAATACCATCATTTTCATTTCCACTTAAATCTTCCCAAGCAGTTGCATTTGGATTATTTCCATTTCGTGTATTATTCATTCCATCGTAATAAAGTTGCAATCCATCCTTTGCATACCCTAAATATTTTGTTTGTTCTTCAGAAATCACATTCCCATTTACGATTTGGATTTTATACGTTCCATCTTTGTTCACTACAAAACTTAAATCTTCACTGGTATTCCAAGACTCTTGTCCTTCTAATTGATATTTTACCTGCCATTTTTCAATATAGCCATTATATTGAATATTGGAAATCGTAATTCGCCATTTCTCCGCACCGATACACTCACCATCTATTTGAAAAGTTGGCTTTCCTTCATTTGGATTTTCATATCCTACATTATATAGACCATTTGGCACTTGGGCTAAAGTATAATATGTTTTTCCTTCCAATCTTAATCCCTGATAACTAACGACGCTTCTTTTTTCCAAATTGACAAAAAATTCTTGCTCCACACCTTCTATTCCTAATTCTTTTATTTGTTCTTGATTCCAATATCGATACCCATCTTGAGACGTAATTCCAGATTCTGATTCTGTAAATACAATATTGGCTTGTGTTTGAATATCTCCCGTAATTTCTTGTCCGATTGGTTCTTGTTTATTTTCTTGGTAAATCGTATTTACCTGTGTTTGCATCACCTTTAGTTCTGCAGTAAAAGCTGTTAATTTAGATGAATTAACTACATTAAATCCGCTATAAGTTGCTATAGAAGCTAATATTAATAATACAATAATTGTTATCACTAACGATACTAATGTAATTCCTTTGCTATTCTGCATTCAGACCTCCTTGCATGCTGGTTCTGCTTTCCACTGTTATCATTCTTCTTGTTACAGTGGCAATATTGACCAGAACAACTATTTTGACTTTATTGGCTGGGGTAGTAGGATTCGAACCTACGCATGTCGGAGTCAGAGTCCGATGCCTTACCGCTTGGCGATACCCCAATATACATGTTATTATCTTATCACTTTATTTGCTTTTTGTCGAGAGTTTCCGTAAAAAGAAAAGAAAAAAATTTCAAATTTCTTTGTTTTTCTATTTCTTTTTTTTATTTTTTATAATATAATTTCAATAGAATCAGATGTAATTACATTTGTATCCTAATACTCATTTGGAGTGTGATTTTAATTATGAAAAAAATTTTATTTAAAGGCTGCGGAACAGCTATCAGTACACCCTTTGATGAAAATGGTGTCAATCTAAAAGAATTTGAAAAACTAGTAGAAAATCAGATTCAAAACAAAGTAGATGCTATCATCGTGTGTGGAACAACAGGAGAATCTTCCACCATGACAACAGAAGAAAAAATAGCAACCATTACATGTGCTGTGAAAACATCACAAGGAAGAGTTCCTATTATTGCTGGCACAGGTGGAAACAACACCAAACAAGTCATAGCATATTCTAAAAAAATAGAAACTTTAGGTGTTGACGGACTTTTAATTGTGACTCCTTATTACAATAAATGCACACAAAATGGTTTAATCGAACATTATAAAGAAATTGCTAAAAATGTTTCTTTGCCTATTATTTTATATAGTGTACCAAGTCGAACTGGTGTTAATATAGAACCCAAAACTTGCTTGGAACTATCTAAAATTGACAATATTGTGGCCATCAAAGAAGCTAGTGGAAATTTATCCCAAGTAGCTGAAATTGCTCATTTATGTGGTGATAATTTGTCCATTTATTCTGGCAACGATGACCAAGTTTTACCCGTTCTTTCTCTTGGTGGAATTGGTGTAATTTCTGTGTTATCCAATGTGATGCCAGAATATACCCATAATATGGTTCAAAACTTTTTAGATGGTAATATTCCTACCGCTACTCAAATGCAATTACAGGTCATTCCTTTGATCAATGCTTTGTTTAGCGAGGTCAATCCGATTCCTGTTAAGGCTGCCTTAAATATCTTAGGGTATCAATATGGTACTCCTCGATTGCCTCTTACCCCAATGAGTAAAGAAAAAGAAAATAGATTAAAAGATGAGTTATTCAAATTAGTAAATTAGAATCTATTGTTAAGTTTATTCTATTTTTACTTGTAACTCCCAACTACATAATAGGCTATAAACCAAATTCAAGTTATTTATAACTTAAATTTGGTAACAGCCTATAATTTGTTGGTCCCCCCGATTTATTACTTCGTAAAAATAGAATAAACTGTATAATACATTATATTGAAAAAGAAAGGATTTAAAAATTATGATAGAAATAATGGTAAATGGATGTAGTGGAAAAATGGGACAAATTGTTTGCGATTTAGTCGAACAAAATGAAAATTTTGTATTAAAATGTGGATTTGATAGAAATGTAACTGGTGAATTTGCTTTTCCTGTCTTTAATCATATTGAAGATATCAAAGAAAAACCTGATGTGATTATTGACTTTTCTGTCCCAGCTGCTACTTTTAAAATTTTGGAATATGCTGTTACCAATCAAGTACCAATTGTGATTGCTACCACTGGTTTCTCAGCAGAAAAAGAAAAAAAGATAGCAGAATATAGTAAACAAATTCCTATTTTCAAATCAGCTAATATGTCTTATGATATTATGATTATGAAAAAATTAGTACAATGGCTTGCTCCTCTCTTAAAAGATACTGACATCGAAATAACAGAAACCCATCATAATCGAAAAATCGATAGTCCAAGCGGAACAGCTCAAATGCTTGCTGATTCTATCAATGCTTCACTTGGCAATAGCCTTCATTGTGAATATAATAGACATGATAAACGCGAAAAAAGAGACAAAAATGAAATTGGTATGAATTCCATTCGTGGTGGAAATATAGTGGGAGAACATGTGGTTCAATTTTTTGGAGAATTTGAAACTTTTGAATTAAAACATACCTCCTTTTCTAGAAATGTATTCGCGGAAGGAGCCTTAAAGGCTGCTAGTTTCCTTGTTGACCAACCTAACGGTTTGTATTGCATGGAGGATATGTGGGACATGGGGACGTAGTTTTTGTCCCTACTAGTTCCAAGATTAAATGGGAACGTTTTAATTTTGCCAAGAGGGATGCCTCTCAAAATTGTAATTTATCTTTCTCTATATTTTTCAATTAAGTCATATAAATAACTCCACTTTTCTTCCTTAGTATTTTGTGCAAAATTTGTTTGTAATTTATATATATTTTTCTCATTATCTTCATATTTCTTTAATATAGTTATTTCATTTGGAGAACAATTCCTATTTTTTTCAATTTCATAAGATTCTATTTCTTTTTTGTCTATGGAAAATTCTATATAATACTGTGTTTCTCTAATTGCTGATTCTCTTTTTAATAGTAAAAATTCTAAGCTTGATGGATATTCAATCAATTCTAAAAAATCAAGTTTTATTAAATTCTCTCTCTCTTGTTGTGAAATTTTATTTAATTCAATCTGGCTTGTATGAACTCTTACAGTATTATAAATAACCCAACTAATTCTTCCAACAAGAATAAGTATAACTATCAAAATTAATACTACACTTATTCTTACTATTTTTTTACTCATATTTTCTCCTACTCTATAAATTATCATCTTTATAATTGCCAAAGTCTTTTACATAATTGTAATTTATCTAATTAACCTATTTATATATTCATCTGTATTTTTTCTAAAATAGCCACAATGACCTAATGAATTAATCTTGATAAATTCGCTATTTTTATATTTTTTAATTCTAGGTAAGCAAAGTCTTGCTATATCATTTGTACCATAAACAAAAGTTATTTTTCTCTGTGAATCATTCTCTAATTTTGGTGTTTCAATATTGTAACAACTTTCTAATAAATTTTTTAGACTTTCTATTGTTACTATTGGTGCAACATATTGTTGTACTTCTCCCATCCCATTAAAGCATTTATTCAATTCTTTAACTGTATTTTCTGGATGTTCTTTTATATTAGTCAAACATTTTTTATATCTATTATAAAAATATTTTTTTATAATATTAGGAAATTTAAAGATAGGAGCACTATCTACAATTACTTGACCAACTTTATCTTGATTATTGCAAAAATAATGAAATGCAATATTACCACCTAAAGAAAAGCCTATAATTGCCTTTAATTTATCAATGTTATTTTCTTTTAGAAATTCATCAATATTTTTTTCTTCATCTTTCATTGAAATATAGTCTGAATTTTCATAATGTCCACTATATGTCGGAATAATTAAATAATATTTATTACTTAATTTATCTATTACAAAATTAAAAAATTTAGCACTTGTAAACATAGGGTGTAATAATAATATTTTCTCTTTTTTCTTATTCCCATAGGTAACTATTTTCAATTAAAATCAACTCCCATCTAAATTGTAAGTTGTCGCTTAAGTGTTATTTATTATATTCAACACATTTTTCTTCTAATAATTCAAAATTACAACATCTTGCTCTTATATTTTCTGGTAATTTCCCAGTACTGTATAATTGATATAGTTTAAAAGATTTATTTTTTACTTGTTTATAGTTTGCATTTAACCAATCTAATTGTTCTCTTAATAATTTTTGGTATTTTAATTCTGCAATTGTTAAAGTTTCTTTGTTTAAATCTACTAAAGAGTAATTATTTTCATTTACTGGTATCATATTATTAAAATTAACAGCACCTAATTCACCATCTTTAATTTTAAAAAAATCAACTGTATTCTTCATATTCTTGTGTTTAAGTTTTGGGCTTGATAATGGTGCAAAATACTCGCAAGTATCTATTTGAAACAATATTCCTATAAAAGGTCTTATTTCCTTTTCAAACTTATTATAAGACACTTTATTATCAAATTTCCTTAAATAATCACAATAATCTGAATTGACTCTAACAATTTTTAAATTTATAATCATCACAAATTACCTCCTTAGCATTTCAATTATATATTAAAATTTATAAAAATACAATAATGCAAAAGGATTAGAGTTTACCCTCTAATCCCCCTTTTTTAAGTTCCAATTTAATGGCTGGAAACACCGCTTTTTCAAATTCCAATTTATGGCTGGATTCACCGCTTTTTTTAGTTCCAACTTTATGGCTGGATTCACCAACTTTTTTGCTATTTCTAGCAATAATATTATATGCAAATTATATAATTTTATTGCTTTCTGTATTTTAAATATAGCATATTTTTAGGTAATAATCAATATTTTATCGAAAATTTTCTCTAATTTACATATTTTCTATGTGAGTTTTTTACATTATTTTGATTAACCATTGCATATTCCATTGTTGTGTCTATTTTAATATGTCCTAATAACTTTTGTACTTGTTCAACTGGCATTCCTTTATCTATTGCCATTGTAGCCATTGTTCTTCTAAACTTATGTGGATGCACTTTATTTATATTTGCCTCTTTTCCTAAATTTCTAATAGCAATTTCAATTCCTGATATTCCTAATCTATTATAAGGCTTTATAATCGATACAAATAATGCCTCATTATTGTCTGTTCTTGTTTCCAAATATTTCTTCATATACATTTTACTTTTTGCACTAAAATACACTTCTCTTTCACTATTACCTTTGCCTAAAACAATGCAACTTCTTTCTTGAAAGTTCATATCTGATATATTTAATTTAGTAAGTTCTCCAACTCTCATACCAGTTGATATTAATAACTCTAATATTGCTAAATCTCTTACATTTGAACAAGTATCTCTTAACTTTTCTAAGTTCTCATCTGTAAATGTTTCTTTGACCTTTTTAGCTGCCTTTACTTTATGTATCCTTCTAACTGGACTTTTAACAATATAATCTTCATTTTCTAACCAAGCAAAGAAACTTGATAATGTCCTTCTTATATTGTCTATTGTTACCATACCAGCACTTGAATTACTTTTATAATCTGCTAAATAGTTTCTTAATATTTCAGTAGTAATTTCGTCTATTGGAAGATTTATTGTATCTAACATTTTGGTTATATTATCTTTATAGTAATTTAAAGTTCTAGTTGAGCAACCTTCAATTTCTTTAGATGATATAAATTTATTTAATATATCTGTATTATTCTTTTGTGTTTCTTGTTTCTCAGTTTGTTCTATTATTGTTATTTGATAATTTAAACATATTTCTGTCAGTATTTCTTTTAATTTTATTCTTTGGTTATTCTCTAAGAAGAACATAGTTTTACTTGTAACTTCTTCGATAAATAACTGTTTCAAATAAAATACCTCCTAATTTTTTAATTACATTTCTTAATATAAAGTATCATTTTTTAATTGTTCCATAATATTTTTATTTAAAATTTTCTTGCCGCCTATATAGTAAGCTACACTTGTAAATATTAAAATAAACATTGTGTATACTAAAATCGGTATAATTGGCATATTCGTTAAATAATCTTTAATTAGCATTTGACTTGCATTTAGAAAGAATAAAACTATTGGAATATTTATGACTATGCTAATTATGATTGGCTTTAAGCTTATTATTAAATCTTCATATATTAGGATTTTTCTCATTCCTTTAGCTGATAATCCAATAGACATATATCTTGCAAATTCTCTTTTTCTTTGAGCAATTTGTCCAAGAGCATTTGAAAATACATTTGCAAATCCAATACAAGCTAGTATTCCTGCAAATATTTCTATTATTATTATCATTCCTTTTCTTTCATTCTTATCTGATATTTCTTCATTGATTCTGTTTTGTATTCTATAATCTAATGTAGAAATTTTTTCCTCTATCTTTGCTTGTGTATTATCTATTTGCCCTACATCATCTAATTTAATATTAAAATATGTTTGACCTGTCATAATATCCTTATTTATTTTATTTGCATAATCTTCACTTATAATTAAAACAAATTCGCATTCGTGCCTATTGTATTCTTCTTTTAGTTTTGGTAATTCCTCTGCATAGTTTGTTACACTTATATTATAACTTTTAGACTCGTTTTCTTTTTCAAATAATTTCAATTCTAAATTATCATTTTCTTTTAAATATGGAATATACTCTCCCTCTAAATTATGATTTTTACTTTTCCATAGTTTGTTTATTGCAATACATTTATCTTCTGATGCAGGATTTCCTTTTACATTTTTTCCTAAGCTCTTATAATAGTCATTAAAGCTCATATTATCAAGTGCAATAATTGGAACTCCTATTTTGTAATTTTGATTTTCATTTTTCTTTATCTTTTCACTTATAACATCTAATCCTCCTGCCTCATTTGCCTCTTTGCTTAGATAATCTGTACTAATTTGAGCATAAAAATTATATTTTTTATATCCTATACACTCTTTCACATTATCCATATTTCTTATTTCTTCTATAAGTTCATTTCTATTATTTGTTTCTGGAATTAAAAACATTATATCCCATTTATCTCTATATCTTTCAAAAAAAGTTTTATTTGTAGAAAGATCTGAAACTGCTTCAAAGTTAAGAAATGTAATTAGTGCTAGTGCTGAAAACATAAAAGAACGAGAGGCTGTACGAAAGCTTTTTCTTCTTGAATAAATAGATTTTCTTGCAATTTCTCCCTCAACACCCATTATTTTAGAACTAATACTAAATTTTTTCATTTTTTTTATTTTAGTATTTTCTCTATAAAATATAGCATTCATTACTGATATTTTACTTATCTTCCTTGCTGGTATAGATGATGAAATCCATACTGTTATCAAAGAAACTAATATTGATATAACCCACACTAAAATATTATATTGAAAATGTAGTTCATAATCTCTTGCAAACTCCGTTGACTTTATCGCAATTTGCATAAATAAATAAGTTCCACCTATACCTACAATGGCACCAATTACTATTGCAGGTATACTTAATAATATTATCTCATATTTTAGAATAGCTTTAATTTGCTTTGGAGTTGCACCTACACTTTTAAGTATTCCTAACTGATGCATTCTCGAACTCATTGAAGTTAAGAAAACATTATGTATCATTAAAATCAAAGATAATGATGCTCCTCCCATTATAACTATACTAGCAACATTTTCTCCGATACCATATGTTTTTCCTGCTTGCATATCATATGCAAATAAATTATAAAAAACTCCACATAATACTGACAAAAGTAAAGAAGCAAAAAATGATATTATTACTATTGAAATACTTGTATTTTTGTTATTCTTTATATGACTTATCAAATATTCTTTAATCATTACAAATCCTCCTATACTTTCATATTCTTTCCATCTGACACTATTTTTCCATCTTCTATTCTGATAATTCTATCTGCTTGTAAAGCTATACTTTCATCGTGTGTTATTAAAATTAAAGTTTGATTATATTTTTTATTAGAATATTTTAAAATTTCCATTATTTCTTGACCATTTTTCCTATCAAGATTTCCTGTAGGCTCATCTGCTAGAATTATAGATGGTGCATTTATAAGAGCTCTACCGAATGGCTACTCTTTGTTGTTGTCCTCCAGATAATTGATTTGGCAAATGCTTTACACGATTACTTAAACCTAACATATCTAATAATTCTTTTACTCTATCCTCATTTATTCTTTGCTTATCTAGTTTAAGTGGCAAAACCATATTTTCATAGACATTTAATATTGGTATCAAGTTATAAAATTGATAAATAAGTCCAACATTACGGCGTCTAAAAATTGCAAGTTCTTCTTCGCTTTTAGCATAGATTTCCTTGTTATCAACATAAATTTTGCCGAGAAGTAGGAATATCCACTCCTCCTAACAAATGTAAAAGTGTTGATTTTCCTGAACCAGATTGTCCTACTATTGCTACAAATTCTCCTTTTTGTACTGAAAACGAAATATTATTTAATGCTACAACTTCATTTTCTCCTTTATAAATTTTAGTCAAGTTTTCTACTTTTAATATTTCCATATAAATTACCTCCTCATTTTTAATATATCATAATCCTAGTGACATATTCGTGACTTTATTATTACAAATATGTCACTTTACTTCAAATGTATAAAAAACGAAACATTATGCTTTTTTACATTATGTTTCGTTGTAAAATCTAATATTAAATTCTGCACCTTTACTTTCTCTATTCTTAGCAGTAATAACTCCATTTTGCTTGGTTATAACCATTTTTGTAAGATAAAGTCCTATGCCTATGCTTTCATTACTTCTATTTCTTCCTTTATAAAATCTCTCAAACAAATGTGGCAAATCTTCTTCACAAATTCCGTTTCCATTATCTTTTATCACTATTTCTGTATATATAGGATTTTCTTTTGAAATAATTTCAATAGTTCCTCCATTTTCTGAATGCTCTATGCAATTCTTTAATATATTTGAAATTGCCTCTATTTGCCAATAATAATCTCCTTTATAATTGCTACTTTCTTCAATTTTTAATTTTATTTCTACATTTTTAAGCTCTGCTTGAATTTTTAATGGCTCTAATGCTTTATTTATCACTTTTGCTATGCTTATATTTTCTCTTTTTAATTCTACTATACCAGACTCTAATTGTGCTACTTCCAATAGTGCCGTAATGAGCCACTCAATTCGAGATAATAATTTATTTATTTCTTTAGTCAATTCAAATTGTTCTTTATCTGTTAAGTTCTGTTTTGATAATCTGGATAACATCATTTTTATTGAAGTCATTGGTGTTCTGATTTGGTGTGAAATATCTGCCATATACTCTTTTAGATAATTTTTTTCTTTTACTAATCTTTCTGCTTGTTCTCTCAGTCTAACTGTCATTTTATAAATTTCACTGTTTAAAACTGCGAGTTCCCCTTCTTTATTTATATCAAAATTTGTATAATCATTATTATGTAATATTTTATCTATTTTATAGGTTAGTTCAGCAATATCATTATATCTTTTTTTAGTAAAATATAGTGATACAAATTCAACTGTCAAACAGACTAATACAATATATAATGAATAAATAATGTTAATAAACAATGCTCCTAAAAATGCAATAATATTTAAAATGATATATATAATTATTTGTTTTTTTATTTCATCATTTCTAAAAAAACTCATATTATTCTCCCATCTTATATCCTATTCCTCTAATTGTTTTTATTATAGTAGGATTTGTAGGGTCATCTTCTATTTTTTCTCGTAATCTTTTTATATAAACAGTTAGTGTATTATCATTAACAAATTCTCCTGCCACATCCCAAATTTCCTCTAATAATCTATTTCTTGTCATAATTTCCCCTTGATGATTTATAAATACCAAAAGTAACCTATATTCTAATGCTGACAATATAATTTCTTTATCATTCTTTAATACAATACCTTTGATAGTGTCTACTTTTATATTAGAGATTTTAACTACTGATGGAGATTTTTTATATCTTCTTAATTGATTTTTTATTCTTGAAATAAGCTCTAATGGCTTAAATGGTTTTGATATATAATCATCTGCACCAACGTCAAACCCTGTTACAATACTATATTCATCTTTCATAGCAGTAAGCATAATAACAGGTATGTCCATTTTATTTTTTATTTTGGTACATATAGAATATCCATTGCCGTCTGGTAAAATTAAATCTAATAATACCAAATCAAATTTATCTTTTTCTAATGCATTTTTTAATTCTACTTGTTTTGATATAGTTTTTATTGAAAATCCATTTTCTTTAAGTAAAATGCTTAGATTTTCTGCTATTTCCTCATTATCTTCTACTATTAAAATTTGATTCATTATATCAACTCCATTTCAACCAACCTAACGATAACTTACTAGTTATCGCTTTTATTATAACATTATTTTAAAAAAATGTAAAAGTTTTATGAGATTGTATAAAACTTTATATTATAAACTATTTTAGTATTATTTCATATCTATAAATTTCCCAGAATTTTCTAAAACATCCCCACAATTGAAAAACTTATTAATTAAACTAAAAAAATTACCAAAAAGTCCTTTTAAAACTCTCTGGTAATATTTCACTATTTATTTTCTTCTTCGTTAGCTGTCTCTGTTTCAGCTGGTTCAGCTTTCACATCTTCTACTGCTTCTTCTTTTACCGTATCCACTGTTTCTTGAACGGCAACATTTTCTGTTTCCACAGCAGGTGCTTCTTCCGGTGCACTTTCCACTGGAGTAGCCTCTTCTACTTTTTCCTCTACTACTGGAGCTTCTGTCTTTTCTTCTGTAGCTGTTGTTTCTGTTATTTCTTCAGCTACTGGAGCTTCTGGTACTGGTGTTTCAGCTACATTTTCTACTGTTTCTGTAGCAACTTGTTCTGTTGCTTCTTCAGCCACTGGTTCTTCTACTAAATCTTCTTTGATAACAATTTCTCTATCTTCAATTCTAGCTCCTACTTGTTCTTTTGTCTTAGCAGCCTTACCAATTCTATCTCTTAAATAGAATAATCTAGCTCTTCTTGCCTTACCTACTCTTACTAATTCTACCTTTTCCACTAATGGTGAATGAACTAAGAACGTCTTTTCAACACCTACTCCATAAGAAATCTTTCTTACAGTAAAAGTTTGATTCACTCCTCCACCTTGTACTTTGATAATAATCCCTTCAAATACTTGGATTCTTTCTTTATTTCCTTCTTTTATTCTTACGTGTACTTTAACAGTATTACCAACTTTTAATTCTGGTATCTTGTTTTTTAATTGTTCATGTTCAATAGATTTTATAATATCCATTTTCGAATTCCTCCTTCTTCTTTTTTTTTAGTTCTAGGAAAGTGCATTTTTAAGTTAGCTATTGATTTCTTAATAGTAGTATTTTAATGTATACAGTAACTCTTGTATAATTGCTATGCACTTGACATAGAAATAAAATATGCAAACGTTACAAATTCTTAATAACTTTGTTATTTAGAATTTGTTAGTCTGTTGAATTCATGAGCGGTGCTTCTTTTACAGCACTTCATTTACTTATTTTTTAATAAATCTGGTCTTTTCTTTTTAGTGATTTCCAAAGACCTTTTTTTTCGCCATTTTTCTATGTTTTCGTGATGACCCGATAATAATATTTCTGGAACAGCTTTCCCTTGAAATATTTCAGGTCTCGTATATTGTGGATATTCCAAAAGACCATTGGAAAAGCTTTCTTCTTGAATCGAATCTTGTTTTATCACACCTTCGACATATCGGCTAACACTATCGATTAAAACCATAGCTGGAATTTCTCCACCAGTTAATACATAGTCGCCAATTGATATTTCTTCCTCCACAATTTCATCTAAAACTCTTTGGTCAATTCCTTCATAATGTCCGCAAAGTATGATAAGATGGCTTTCTTTGCTTAAGTTTTCTACGATTTGCTGATTTAATTTTTTTCCTTGTGGCGACATATAAATGACTTTCGCTTGGTCTTGTTTGACTGATTGATAAGCCTCATAAACCACATCTGGTCTCATCACCATTCCTGCTCCGCCACCATATGGAGTGTCATCTACTTTTTTATGTTTGTCTTTTGAAAAATCTCTAATATTCACTAAATTAAGCTCAATTAGTTTTTTTTCTATGGCTTTTCCGATTATGCTTTGTTTGAGTGGTTCAAACATCTCTGGGAAAAGAGTCAAAACATCAAATTTCATTTCTTCCTCCATTTGTTTCTTTCTTATTTTTCAAATTTCTAAACCAGCAATTAGATGAACCGTAATCCTACCCTTTTCCAAATCCACATCCTTTAAAACATCTGGAATACCTGGCAAAAGGACTTGTTTTCCCAATTCATCTTTCACCACATATACATCATTACTTCCAGTATTAAAAATATCATCAACCTTTCCCAGCAACTGACCCTCATCGGTATAAACCTCTAGACCTAGCAAATCCACTATGTAATACACACCTTCTTCCAAAGGTTCTTCCTTCTCTCTATCTACCAATAGATAACTTTGACGTAACAAATCTGCCTCTTCTATTGTGTTAATACCTTTGAGTTTCATCAATACCATATTTTTATGATATTTCACTTCTTCGATTTCATATTTTTTTCTACTTTTCTTACTTTCAATATATATGGTTTCTAATCTGTCAAATCTATTAATATCATCTGTAAAAGGCTTAATTTTTACCATTCCCTTAATTCCAAATGTATTCACAATTTGACCTATTTCAAGATACTTTGTCATATTTAAAACTCCATCTATCCAATAAATTCAACCGAAACTTTCTTTTGTTCTTTCATGGCTACAGCTTTCATAACCGTTCTAATAGATTTCGCAAGTCTACCTTGCTTTCCTATAATTCTTCCCATATCTCCATCTGCAACCTTAACCTCAAAAATAATCGATTTTTCGCCATCTACCTGTTTAATTTCAACAGCTTCTTTATTTTCTACTAAGTTTAAAATAATGATTTCTAATATATCTTTCATATTCTGTCCCTCCATTTCGAAAAATGTTACATTCTAACCTGTCCCTAAAGTAGCCAAAAGGGGTATGATAGTGCCTGTCCCAAAACGCACCCACTATGCTTTTTCAATTAATGCTTTTACTGTGTCTGTTGGTTTTGCACCATTTTTAATCCATTTTTCTACTTTTTCTTTGTCTAGTACGATTGTTGCTGGTTCTGTCATTGGGTCATAAGTTCCTAATTGCTCGATTATTTTACCATCTCTTGGGCTTCTTGAGTCTGCTACCACGATATGATAAAAGGGAGCTTTTTTCTTTCCTTGTCTTTGTAATCTGATTTTTACCATTTTTTTCACCTCCGAATTTTACTTTTTATTTTTTATTCTATATTTTATATAAGTTATCCATAGCTAATGCAAACGGCTAACTTAAAATTTAAAAACAAATTAAATTTTGAAATTTTTCAAGGCATTTTGGTCCATTCCATTGAGTAGATTTTTCATACCACCTTTACTATTTTTCATTTTCTTCATCATTTTTTGTGTCATTTCAAATGATTTAATAAATTTATTGATGTCTTGTACTGTTGTTCCACTACCTTTTGCGATACGTTGTCTACGACTAGCATTTAAAAGCCTTGTATCTCTTTTTTCTTGTTTGGTCATAGAACAAATAATAGCTTCTATTTTCACAAATTCTTTGTCATCTACTTTTAAATCTTTGATTTGATTCATACCTGGTATCATTTTCAATAAAGAAGAAAAAGACCCCATTTTTTTCACTTGCCTTAGTTGTGCTAAATAATCATCTAAATCTAATTCTTTCTTCTTGAGTTGTTTTTCTAGCTTTTCGGCTTCTTCTAAATCAAATGCTTCTTCGGCTTTTTCTATGACAGATAAAATATCTCCCATTCCTAGAATTCTTTGTGCCATTCTGTCTGGATGGAATATTTCGATATCACTTAATTTCTCACCTGTGGCTGCAAATTTAATCGGTCTTCCTGTGACTTTTTTTACGGATAAGGCAGCACCACCTCTGGTGTCACCATCTAATTTGGTTAATACCACGCCATCAATTCCGAAGAGCCTCATTGAATTTCTCAGCTACATTAACGGCATCCTGCCCTGTCATACTGTCTACTACTAACATGATTTCATGTGGCTTGGTATTACTTTTTAAGTTTTTCAATTCCTCCATTAATGCTTCATCAATGTGTAAACGTCCTGCGGTATCTAGAATGATGACATCATTTAATTTTGATATAGCTGTTGACATGGCTTGTTTGGCTATGTGTACTACATCTTTTGAATTTTCATTGGCAAATACGGGAATGTTTAATTGCTTTCCTACTACTTGTAATTGCTCGATAGCAGCTGGTCGATACACGTCACATGCTACCAATAATGGCTTTTTGCCTTGTTTTCTTAATAGATTGGCTAATTTCCCTGCTGTTGTTGTTTTACCAGAACCTTGCAATCCCACTAGCATAATAACGGTGGGTGGATTTGGTGTAAAATTGATTTTACTTTCCGTTCCTCCGAAGCAATTCTACTAATTCATCTTTTACAATTTTAATGACTTGTTGTCCTGGTGTTAAAGATTTCAAAACATCTTGCCCTACTGCTTTTTCTCCGAATGGTTGCTACGAAATCTTTTACAATTTTATAATTGACATCAGCTTCTAAAAGGGCAAGTTTTACTTCTCTTAACATTTCTTTTAAGTCTGATTCCGTTATTCTTGCTTTTCCTCTGATTTTTCTTGTTATTTCTTGTAATCTGGAAGATAATCCTTCAAAAGCCATTTCAATCACATTCCCTTCTATTCGATTTCTATTTGCTGAAATTGTTAAAGCTATACTTATTACCATTTCAGTAAGCCGATAGATGGCTATTATTTTTCAAACTTTGCTTTTTTACACTAAACAGTTTAATTCTCTCTTTACACTCTCTAAAATATTAGCAATTTTTTTATCGGTATCGTCTTCTTGAATTTTGGTTAATTCTGCTAACACTTTTTCGATTTTCTTTTCTTGATTCAACATCCTTTTCATAAACATTAACTTTTCTTCATATTCGAAAAGTTTTTTCTCCCCCTTCTTCAAAATGTCCCTAACAGCTTGTCTGGTAATATGATTATTCTCCGCTATTTCTGATAATGACAAGTCATTGTTATAGTAGTCATCTATGATTTCATATTGTTTTTGTGTTAATAACCTTCCATAAATTTGGTTTAACATACTAATTTGTACATTTTTTTCCATAGTCACTACCTCTTTTCTTTTTGTAATGCTAATATACTTTACACTATTTTTTGTGTTTTGTCAAGGGATTTAAGAATTTAAGTTTCGACTTTTTTGCAAGTTTCCCTACTAGGTGGCATTTGGTATAAAAAAGCATTACAGATTTTGGATAAGCTAAGCTTTTGCAGAAAATCTATTTGTATAAAATGAGCCTCTTTCACGTTCAAATACGAATTCCT